>CAZAVR010000406.1:0-4318 GCA_964488435.1 uncultured Cytophagales bacterium
GATCTCAACAGGCCATTCTTTATCATTGGCCAACAGGCCACCGGATGGCCCGTCCGCACCGATTCGTAAAATAAAGGATGTACTCATTTATAAAGACACCTTGTTCCATTCCGCCTTCCCGTCGGTGGTTACACGGCCCGATGGAGAGATACTCGTCGCTTTCCGCCGTGCTCCGGAAAGAAGGATGTTCGGCGAAAAAAAAACCATCCATGTAGACCCCAACAGTTATCTGATGATGGTGAGATCAAAAGACGCGGAAACGTGGAGCCGCCCGGAACTGATCTACGCACACCCTTTCGGCGGCTCCCAGGATCCGGGGTTACTGCAATTGAGAGACGGCACGCTGCTTTGCACCAGCTATGGCTGGGCATTGGTAAGGCCTGACGGTATACCCAATCTTAAAAAACCAGTCACGGTGAATACCAATGAATTTGTCTTTTTGGGAGGATATCTGCTTCGCTCTTCTGATGGTGCAAAAACCTGGAATGGCCCCCACTATCCGCCAAACATCGCACCGGAGATCCGCTTTGATGCCCTTGGGAAGCCTGTGCCGGCCTACAGCCGCGGTGCACTTTACGAGGGAAAAGACGGGCGGATACTCTGGGCAGCGGCGGCGTGTGACCGGGAGACGCCGAGAAAAACATCCAATCACCTCCTGGTATCAAAAGACAAAGGACTCACCTGGGAATATTCGTCTGTAATCGCAGCGCACGATTCCATAAGTTTCAATGAAACCTCCATTTACGAAACACCAAAAGGAGATATTGTGGCTTTTATGCGGACAGCTAACTACGGCGGACAGTCCTGTATTGCACGGTCGACAGACGGCGGGAAGAGTTTCAAATGGCAAAAAATGTCGTTTAAAGGATACCCTATGCATGCGCTGCGACTGCCTGACAACCGTGTCCTTCTTACTTACGGCCATCGCTCCAATCCACTCGGCATTCGGGCACGCGTACTGAACCCGGAATGCACCGACTTCGATGCCGCCCCTGAAATCGTCCTGAGAACAGACGGCGGCACATCCGACCTGGGCTATGCCTGGTCCACGATGATAGATAAGAAGCGGGCACTGGTGGTATATTACTACAATATTGCCAATGGCACCCGCCACATTGCCGGGTCAATTGTCGAAATCAATTGATCTTTCTACATACGGTTTCCAATCAATTTAAAATTTGATGGAATGAATAAGAATTATCCATGGCTTCTCGTAGCCCTGCTCTGTGTGGTTGGCTGTCTCAACTACCTGGATCGTATGATGATTACGACCATGAGAGGATCCATTATGGAATCCATGCCCATGACCGAAGCCCATTTTGGCCTGCTTACTTCCGTATTTTTGTGGGTGTATGGCCTGCTAAGTCCGTTTGCCGGTTTTCTTGCCGATCGGTTCAGCAGAACCAGGGTGATTATTGGGAGCCTTTTTGTCTGGTCTACAGTAACTTGGCTTACCTCTTATGTCACCACTTTCGAACAATTGCTCTTCACCAGGGCGCTCATGGGGGTGAGTGAGGCCTGCTACATACCGGCTGCATTTGCACTCATTGTGGACTATCATCGCGGCCCCACCAGATCACTGGCCACCGGGATCCATACTGCCGGGATACTGGCGGGGCAAAGTCTGGGCTTCATAGGCGGCATGCTCGCCGAAAGCCACAGCTGGAACTATGCATTCAGCGTGATGGGAATGATTGGGATCGGATACTCGGGTGTGCTGCTGTTTCTGCTCAGAGATGCTCCCGATCAGCAACAGCCGGCTTTGGAAAAGACCGGAGACACCCAAAGGGTGAGTTTTGCAGAGGCGATTTTCAACCTTTTCGGCCGTCGCTCCTATATTACTGTTCTGGTATGCTGGTGTCTGCTGGGGGTAGTCGGATGGATGATTCTCGGGTGGTTGCCCACTTTCTACAAGGAGCAATTTAACCTGAGCCAGTCCATGGCGGGCGTGTATGCTACGGGATATTTCCACACGATAAAATTTGCGTCTGTGTTGATTGGAGGCGTGCTCATTGATCGCTGGAGCCGGACCAACCCGAACGCCCGCTTACTTTTTCCTGCGCTGGGACTTTGTATCGCCGCTCCCGGAATCCTGCTGGCCAGCAGTACCGGTTTGCTTGCAGTTGCCGTTTCGGGTTTCGCTTTGTATGCTTTGTTCCGCCCGCTTATCGATGCCAATATGATGCCCATCTTGTGTATGATTATTGACAAAAGATACCTGGCTACCGGATATGGTGTACTGAATATGTTCAGCTGTATCGTTGGAGGCGCAGGCCTGTACGCAGGAGGTCTACTGCGCGACGCAGATATCCATCTCGCGAGCATGTTTCAATTGGCAGCAGGCATTCTGCTGATATGTGCACTGTTATTGTACAGTATCAGATCCAGATCGACGACACAGAGCACAGTTGAAGAAAACCTGGAAACAAAAAAATCCTAGATCAATTGCAGAGAGAAAAATGATAAAAATAGGTGTCATAGGAATGAGCGCGGGGAATGCACATCCCTATTCATGGTCATCGATTATCAATGGCCGTTTCGACGGCAATGAAATCACAAAAGTAGGTTATCCTGCCGTCACCAAATATCTGGAGGTCAACGCAGACACCATCGGAATCAGCGGAGCCAGGGTAACACACGTGTGGACCCAGGATAAGGCTATCTCGGAAAGCATAGCACAGACAGCTGGTATAACGCACCTGGTCTCTAACTTGGAAGACATGATCCCGGAAGTGGACGCAGTCATCCTGGCCAGAGACGACCCGGAACAGCATGTGGCTATGTCCAGGCCATTCATTGATGCGGACATCCCCCTTTTTATTGACAAACCACTTGCTATTACCCGGGAAGATTTGTTGTGGTTTTCCCAAAAAAGTGCATCAGGGAAGTTCATCATGTCCTGCTCGTCCATGCGCTACTCGGTTCAGTGCCGCGCTGTTAAAACAGAAATGGAGGCACTGGGCGAACTGGAATTTGCAAGTGCTGTGGGCAAAAAAGACTGGATTAAATATGGGATTCACATCCTGGAAGGTCTCTTTGCCCTTTTGGATGATCCCGAACCGGCAAGTGTCAAACACATCGGTAAAAGCGGGAAAGACATGGTACATATCGAATTCAAAAATGGCTTTCAGGCGGTCATTCATCTTTTCATGGATATAGCACCCACCTCGCAGATCTCTCTTTTCGGACAAAAGGGTTGGCGGCTGATCGAAATCAAGAATCCATACGCCATGTTTCGTGATACCATCATAGAGTTTGTAAAATCAGTGGAGGAAGGAACTCCCCGTATCTCATTTGACAAAACAAGCCGGCTCATCAGCACACTCATAGCTGCAAAGGAAAGCCTTGAACAGGGAGGTAAAACGATTTTTGTGTAGTTTATCAGTTCAATTTATGGATTCAAATACATTCAGGGCGGGAGCCTCGAGGCTCAATAGTACACCGCCTTTAGGTACGTTTATCAACGGAGACTTTATCGCGCATTACGCCCGCTATATTCATGATCCTCTTTATGTCAAAGCGCTCGTGATGCAAAAGGGAAATACTTCCCTGGCCATCGTCGTCGTGGACATTTGTGGAATGAACAAAGATTTTCTTGACGATATCAAATCGGAAATTTTCAGAAACACAGGCATACCGACTGCGAACCTGCTTATCTCCAGCACACATACTCATGCTGCCGGCGCAGTGGCAGCCAATTTATTGAGCGCGCCGGACTTGCTGTACCGTCAGAAATTACCGGGCCTGATTGTACAAGCGGTGTGTAAAGCCCAACGGAACTTACGTCCCGCGCAGGTGACCTTTGGAGCAGTGGATGTGCCTGAGCATGTCCTCTGCCGGCGATACTTTATGAAAGCAGGCTACGTGGCTGCCAACCCTGTGACGGGGAGAACTGATCTGATTAAAACGAATCCCTTCGGCGATGAGGAGCAAATTGACAGACCAGTATCTCCAATGGATACACAGGTGTCATTCCTGGCAGTTAAAGGAAGGGATGACAAGTGGATCAGTTTATTGGGTAACTATTCCCTCCACTATGTGGGTGACTGGCCGAACGGAACGATTTCGGCCGACTATTTCGGCGTATTCTCCGAAGAAATAGCCCGTTTGCTAAAGACCGGTGAAGATTTTGTCGGGATGATGAGCAATGGAACCAGCGGCGATGCCAATATCTGGGACTTTCTGAATCCGGGCCGCTATCCCGACACTCATTTCGAAAAAAGCAAGCTAATAGGGACAGACATTGCCGAGAGGGTCTTTCTGAAA
The DNA here is from genome assembly GCA_964488435.1 of uncultured Cytophagales bacterium. Lineage (GTDB taxonomy): Bacteria > Bacteroidota > Bacteroidia > Cytophagales > Spirosomataceae > JBEBSO01. The sequence continues at coordinate 4,267 of CAZAVR010000406.1, forward strand.
CTTTCCGAATGTTCCTGGCAGAGCGACCCCGACCTGGGCGCTGTGTATGACG
>CAZAVR010000407.1:0-4301 GCA_964488435.1 uncultured Cytophagales bacterium
GCGGGAATCTTATGAAGGGAAACATCCGCGGCAAATGCGTGTGAAAAACGAGTTCTGGATGGGTCGTACAGAGGTTACAGTAGGACAATTCCGTCGTTTTGTGGAGGAGACAGGATATGTATCCGATGCGGAAAAGCCTGGCGGAAAAACCCAGGTTTTTAATCCTGAATGGGAAATCAGTGCAAAAGTCCCGCCTTATCCATGGGTTTCTCTCGCCGGCAAGAGCTGGCGTGATCCTAATTTCGGTTTCCCTTTGCGAGATGTATATCCGGTAGTGTGCGTGAGTTGGAATGATGGGAGAGCGTTTTGTGAATGGCTGACCAAAAGGGAGAAGGCAGCAGGTAGGCTACCTGAAGGAATGGAATACCGTCTACCCACCGAAGCAGAATGGGAATACGCTGCGCGAGGGAACAACGAAAGCTATGCTTTCTGGTGGGGAAATGACCTGAGCGACGGAGAGGGTCGCTTAAATATTTCCGGGATAGATTTTTTGCCCGGAAGGAACAAAACATGGCCTTTGGCAAAAGTGCCCTGGAGCGACGGTTTTGCTTTTCTGTCTCCGGTTGATTTTTATGGTGAAAAGGGGCGGAACAACTTTGGCCTGGCAGACATGTGCGGCGGGGTTTGGGAGATCGTGTTGGATCATTTCGATCCGAATGAAGGACATGAGGAGTTACACCTTACAGATGGTATTTACAAGCCGGTCTGTAAAGGCGGGAACTATTTCGATTCGCCGGGTAATGCACGTGTGGCTGTAAGACTGGGTCTGCATGGTGTAGCTTATTCTGATTCTCGTGATGGCTTCAGGATTTGTTTGGGAAAGGCAAAATAAGTGGTGTATGAAGGGGATGTGTCACAAGAGTTTGAGAAAGGTACTATGGGGTCGGGCTTGAATCGGGATTCAATCAATAATATTTGTTTTCGATGAACATAATGGCATCACAGGAAAAAGTGGGTAAAAAGGTTTTTGTGTCAGGGTTGTTTCATGAGACACATACCTTTTTGAGTCAGAAGACGGGTATGCGGGATTTCAGACAAATTGCGTGTTACCGCGGTACTGAAGTCGTCAGCCGAAACAAAGGAAATGGCTCTCCTATGGACGGCTTTATAAGCTATGCAGAGCTACAAGGATGGGAAATAATACCCGGAATACACATGTCTGCTTCACCGGGGGGGATGGTTGAAAATGAGGCGATCAGTTATTTTGAGCGATACTTTTTTGATAGGCTTGACCTGGTAGTCCAGGAGATCGACGGTATTTATCTGGTGCTTCATGGAGCCATGGTTAGCGAGCAAATAGGTGATGTAGAAGGATATCTTCTGGAGAAAATACAAAAACGCCTGGAAGTTGCCGGACGAAAGGTGCCCGTGGTAGCAGTTTTGGATCTGCATGCAAATGTCACGTCTGCAATGACCAGTCAAAGTGACTGTTTGTACGCTTACCGGAAGAATCCGCATACAGATGCGAGAGAAGCCGCCGTAGCTGCGTGTGATGTATTGCAGCGACTGCTGGATGGAATGAAGGTCGAACAATGTTATATGCATACTGGTTATATCGTACCGCCATCTGGATTGAGTACCGACCTTCAGCCGATGAAGAGCTTACAGCAAAGGGCCAGGGAGATTGAGAAAGCAGATGGCGATATTGTATGTATAAATATCATAGGAGGCTATGCGTATGCTGATATACCTGATTGTGGGTTCAGTTTGACCTGCTGTACACAAGGGCCGATATTCAGAGCCGAAGCTTATCTTAGAGAATTGGTTGCTTTGTTAGAGAAAAATCTGGTTTATGCATATCCCCGGGAGTATGCGCTTGATGAGGCGTTGTCTCTTTCCGAGGGGCGCACCGATCGGGAACGGCCTATTCTGCTTATAGAACCGTCAGATAATATAGGAGCAGGGGCGCCAGGCGACGGAACAGGAATACTTAAGCCGCTGCTCGAGCGAGGTTACAGGAACATACTGGCCATTTTAAATGACCCCGTTTCAGTCACCACTTGTATTTTGACCGGAGAAAGCAATGAAGTGATATTGGAGATCGGTGGAAAGACAGATAAGTTTCATGGAGCTCCGGTAGTTTTCAAAGGCAGGGTGATAAGACTTTCAGACGGAAAATTCGAATTGGAGAACAAAAACGCTCATCTCGCTTCAATGGGTGGGGTGAATATCGACATGGGACCCTGTGCTGTGATCAAAAATGAACAAGCTACTGTTCTTCTAACCAGCAGTAAAACTCCTCCCATGGATCTGGGACAATTGCATTCCCAGGGGATATTCCCTGAGGAGGCGGATATGATCATCGTTAAAGCGGCGGTTTCCCATAAGCAGGCTTATGACCCTATTGCTTTCCAAAGTTATTACATCGATAGTCCGGGGCTGTGCACCAGCAACCTGAAGCAATTGGATTATCGTTATGCTGGTGCGCGTATTTCTCACGATTAAAACGATGTTTTTCCGATCATGACACAAAGTAAGGAGAATGTAAATCAGCGAACTTATCTGTATAAGATTGCTCTCGTTGCATCCGTAGGTGGATTTTTATTCGGTTATGATCTTGTGATTATTTCCGGAGCACTGCTATTTCTGGAAGAACACTTCGGGTTAACCTCAACTACAAAAGGGTTTGTTGTAAGTAGTGCTATTCTTGGCGCCATTTCCGGTCCATTGGTCGGATTATGGTTTGCTGATCGTATAGGACGAAGAAAAACGATGATGGTAGCCGCCGCCTTTTTTATGGTATCAACGATAGGCTGCGCGCTGGCAGTTTCGTTTTGGGATTTGTGCTTCTGGCGTTTCGCAGGTGGTATTGGAATCGGACTGGCAATGATGTCATCACCTATATACATCGCTGAATTGGCACCAACTGAACAGCGTGGCAGGCTTGTAAATGTGAATCAGCTCTCTAACGTAATCGGTATCAATATGGCGGTTATCGTTAGTTATTTTTTTTCGTTCGAAGGAGACTGGAGAGCTATGTTTGCCTCCCAGGGAGTCCCTGTGATATTTCTTATCATAGGTTTGATGCTTATTCCGGAAAGCCCTCGTTGGCTTGTCTGGAAAGGTCGATATGAAGAGGCGCTCAAAATCCTTAACAAAGTTGTTGGTCCGGAGAATTCGGCACGGGATCTTGCTGCTATGCAGGGGCAGATTCAGAGTAAGCCGACAAGATTCGCTGACTTGCTGCTGCCCGATATAAGAACTGCGTTACTGGTGGGGATCCTGCTCATGGTCCTTTCACAGGTAAATGGGGTGAACATGATGCTGTTATACGCGCCCAGTATTCTTTCGGAGGCTGGTATAAGCGTAGGGGCTAACGCAATTCTTAGTTCGATTCCGGTGTATTTGTTCATATTTCTGTGTACCCTGGCCGCATTTCCTTTAATCAAACGTTTCAGCAGGCGAAGTTTACTCATTTTTAGTGTTTTCTTTATGGGGGTTGGGCATCTCATTATGGCGGGGGTTCTTTATTACAAAATGCCACCATTGTTCATCCTGTTCCCTATGTTAGTGGCTACGGGTGCTTTTACCCTTGGCCTGGCCCCTCTAAGTTGGATTATTGTGTCGGAAATGTTCCCCAATCACATAAGAGGCAAGGCCATGGGGGTTGTCTGCTTTTTTCTTTACACTTCATCCTTTCTGATAGCTCAGGTCTTTCCTGCCATGGGCAGTTGGTTTCATTATGCGACCGGCAACCCTGCTACAATGTATCTTTTTTTTGCAGGAGTGTGTTGGATAGGTGTGGTTTTTAGCTGGAAAATGATACCTGAAACGAAAGACGTACGGCTGGAAGATATGGAAAATATATGGCAGAGGCACTGACGCCCGAAAGAAACTGACATTCCACACCAGATTTCATTTGCATACAGTAATCAGTAAAAACCACATCCAAACAGGCTTGTGGTTTTTCTTTTGCTCAAACACGGTAAGAAAGTGCTTGTTTCTTATAAAAAATCTTCGTATCTTTATTAAATGCACCTGTGCGAATTTATCTTTGCCTGCCTTTTGACATCTGCCGCCTCTTTTGCCTTCTGTTAGCGATTGACACCAACTCAACCGATCTCCTGTGTGATTCAATAAAAGATTGATTTGTATGATATGAATGGGCAAAATAGAATTTTTTCAAAAAAAATCTGTATCGCTGTAAGTGAATCCACCGATTAATTACTCTTGTATATTAGAAGGGAAATCCGGACAGTATAAACAATAGTATACAATGGAGGACAGGATGCAATGGCGTGAAAAAAAAGAAGTTACTGGGGTCCCGTCATTGGCCGCGGATATTCCTGCCCATACGTCGA
>CAZAVR010000408.1:0-4292 GCA_964488435.1 uncultured Cytophagales bacterium
CGGGAGGGAGGTGCTTAGCTGCTTTTTCCTTACCGACTCTGAAGTAGATCCAGCTACTCCGGGTTTGCTGGTGAGAAAAGTGAGTTCGGCTCCTGCGACGTGTATTTCAGATCCGGGCAGGGGTTTTATTTGGCGGGATACATGGAAGGCTACGGCTCAATTTTTATAATCCCTTTCATGACTTGCCAGTGTCCTGGAAATGTACAAACAAACGGATAGTCCCCTTTTGTTAGCGGCGCCTTAAAGTCGAGGGTAAAGCTTTCGCCGGGCTGTACCAGGGGCGTCGAATATAAGACCTCGGGTATGGCGGGGACGAAATGCTTCTGGTATCCGTCAGGTGCGGCTGCCATCGCATCTGCAGCCGTACCTACCTTTTGAACAGCGCCGGGACTGGTGATTACGACATTATGCGGCATCTCGTCGGTATTGCTGAAGATCAGAGAGACCATGCTGCCTGCTTTTACAGAGATGACGGATTTATCGAAGATCATTCTGGCCGGGACTGCCGACAGCCGGATAATAGTCTTTCCGTCTGTGCTTTCGTCTTTTCTTTTTGGGGTTTCGGGCGACAGCGTTTTTTTCCCCAGGAAATAAGCAACAGCCGGCGCTTCTTTCATCAATTCTAAATCTTTGGAAGACAGGGCCTGATACTGATATTTATGCCATGCCGGATCGCTCCTAACATGGCCTGGAATTTCCAAATCCTTTTCCTGGGTCAGCGAACCCAGCAGATAGGCTGCTTTTTCAGGCGTTTCGGAGAGGAAGCTTTTGTTTTCTTTAAACATAGCTATCCATACAGGTCTGAGGAATCGAAAAGCTTCCTTTAAAGCGTAGTCGATGTAGTAGTCGGCTACAACTCCGTTTGCAGGAACGATATTCAGTAAGCCCTTTGTCGCGGTTTCCGTGCAGAAGTGGCTCAGCGAAATCGCTGCCTGCAACTGCACGGAGGGAGAATTGTCTTTCAATAATTTTAAAAGTGTTTCCTCTGGATTCGGAAGATGCGTCTTCCAATAGAGCAATACCCTCGTAGCGGCGGTCCTTATATGGCTTTCTTTGCTTTCCAGTAATTCGTTAAGTAGCTGTGGGTTGGGATGATTTAACTGCTGGTAGACCCATAGTCCTTCAAGGCGGTTTTGATCGTAAAGCGGGTCATTTTTATCTAACGCCAGCAACCATTTTTCCAACCCTTTCAGCACTTCCGCGGGATCAAGCTGTCTTATCTGTGTCCTTGCCCGGTAGCGGGTCCGGTCTTCATATTCCTTTAGCTGGTTCAGCAGTTCATTTATGGGGAGCTTTGTAAGATCGGTCGGTGTGAGAAGTTTTTTTGGTTTGTAGGTAAGCCGCCATATTCTGCCGCGCGTATGATCTCTCATCGGATCGCGCAGAGCCCTCTCCCCGTGGTTAATTACAGGATTGTACCAATCTGCTATGTAGAGAGCACCGTCGGGGCCAAACTGGAGGTCTACAGGCCTGAAATTCGGATCAATGGATTGAAGCAGGGGTTCTGATTCATGTGCGACGATCCCGCTTCCCTCGTCATGAATGCGGTGCCGTCTGATCCCCTGAAAGCCGGTAAATGTATTGAACAATATATTTCCCTGCATTTCTTCAGGGAAATGCCTGCTCGAAATGATTTCTGTTCCACAGGTTTTTGGTTTGAGGCTTCCCGTCAGGAAATCTTTCATCTGGGTATGCTTTACAGGATAACGGGTAGCAGTGGTCAGTGGCGGGGCGAAATAGTTCCTTCCGGTTGACACATCGCTTATAATCTGGGTTCCGTTTCTCAAAAATACATGGCCCCATGGGTTTGCATATGGATATGATATATAGGGTTCCAGCTTTCCGGTAAGCGGTTCAAAACGCCAGGTAGTGCCATAGTCGTCTCTTTGCGGTCCGTAGGGGGTTTCTATTTGTGAGTGGAGGAAAGTGCCTGTATGCCAGTATAGTGCCCCGTCAGGTCCCCAGGTATAGGTGTCTATGGAATGGTGTACATCTTCTGTTCCGAAGCCGTGCAGGATTATTTCTTTTTTGTCAGCTTTACCATCTCCGTTTACATCTTCCATAAACCAGATATTCGGGGGCTGCGACACATAAATTCCCTTTTTTCCGAGTTCAAAGCTGGTCGGCATATATAGGCTGTCCGCGAAAATGGTTTCTTTGTCTGCTGTACCGTCGCCGTCTGTATCTTCCAGGATGATTATTTTGTCGTCGGGTTGCGCACCCGGCAGATACTGCGGGTAGGAGGGCATATCGGCTACCCACAATCTTCCTTTCGGATCGAACACTATTTTTACAGGGTTGGTAATCGAAAAATCTACTTCCGACGCAAACAGATTAATTTCAAATCCGTCAGGCAGTATAAACTGGTCGGTGCCGGGTTCTTTCAGAGCGCTTTTATCGAGTGGCGAGAACTGGATTGTGTCGTTAATGATTTTGTCTGCTTTAGTAAGGTTCCTGGAAGTTCCTTGTCTGCTTTCTGACCAAACCACGCTGTCCAGGCGCGTAACCATCGAGTTTAATTTGGCCAGTTCACGGGGGTAGGAAACCGGACCGCCCACAGGCTGTACCCATGGCTCCTTACGTCTCCCTGCTATGTATTCGCTGTTGACTGCTCTGTACAGGTAAAAGAATTGCTGGTTTTTTTGATCAATTACCTGCTTTAGACGGGAAGTCTGCGGGCTCGGCTGCCATTCGGATACAGGAAACCCAAGCGCTTTTGCCATAAAATTGCTAACGGCTTGATAGCCTTTGTCGTTTAGGTGAATTCCGTTGATTGAGATGGAATCCGCGCCGTTACCGAGTTTTTTAGTGTAGTTAAAGAGGTCAATAAAGGGAATCTCAAGTTTTTGGGCCACTTCGCTCATTCCCCTGGTATATAGCTGCAGGTTCTTATTATGCACTGAGGGGTCGGGCAGAGGGTCTCCTAGTTTTTCATGTGCAATAGGGGAAACCATGATGATCTCGGGCGAGCTTTTGCCGTTGTATTTCTGGCCCTTCATGTGCAGGAGTTGTTTTGTCAGCTGTTCCTTGAAGAGATCTAGGCCGTCCACCCCCTTAAATGCTTCATTCAGTCCATAGCAGGCAAATATGATGTCGGCTTTCTGATCCGTCAGGTGCTGATCCTGAGTTTGGAAATTGAGCGGGCGAGACTGAATGTCAATTTCATCGGCGCTCCAGCCCAGGTTTCTCACGGTAATGTTCCGGTCAGGGAAGCTCTTGTGCAGCAATACTTCAAAATAGTTGTAATACTGCAGCCTTTCGGCAAAGGTATTTCCGATAAAAACAATGTGGCTGTCGCGCTGGGGGTTAAGAGCCGGCATACTGTCGGAGCATGCTGCCGGGCATATAATAGAAAATAGGATACAATATACCGGCAACCGCCGGAGGATTCTACTGGAGATCATTATTTGTAAAAGTTTACAGTAAGGGAGGGGGGATTATTTTTCAGTCATATCGTCCAGATTCCACTGTTTTTTATCAAACTTCCTGTATGTTGGTTTCACGACGGGGTAGCCTCCCACTTCATTCTCGGAGTTTATTATTTTGGCGGTTCCGTTTTTCACGGAATCGATAATTCTCTGATCGTGATAATCCCGGTCCCAGGGCCTGGCTCCTGCATTCTGTAAAACGGAATCTTTTACGCGGCTGGCCGGTATAAGATCCATGTTATCGATCCAGATCGGTTTTTGTTTCACCAGCTTTTTCGAATCTCCCGCAAAAAGGCTGGCTGGCTTTCCCTGGCTATCAAAAGCGAGATTGTCGTCCATGTATACTTCGCAGGGCCCGTTGCCGATCAATATCAATGGCATTTCGGCAGATGAGGGACCAAGCTGCAATGAATTCCCGATGATTGTCAGTTTTCCGGTTTCGAACGGGCGGTCCTCCCATTCGCGTGCGCTTAGGGCATATTGAATGGCGCGCTTGCCGGGATTATGAATATAGTTGTTTACCTGGATTCCTCGGGCTCCTCCTTTGAACAGCACATTTCTTTCTACATTACTGGCAAAAAGGTTTTTCAGGATCAGGATATTCGTTGCGTTGTCGTGGATGAGTGTGCCCTTTGAGTGTTCGCCCTTCGGATGAGTTGACTGGCTCAGCCCCTCGGCTATTATGTTATTGCTGATGGTAATATTGTTGGATGTATTGCTCCTCCATTGTTCGGGGTTGTCACCATTGAACCGGGGACCGGAGGCTGAGCAGTTTTCATCGACGGCCCAGGTAAAGGAGCATTGGTCTATTATGACGTTCTTTGCGCTTACCGTAGACATTCCGTCGGGTTCCCATCCTGTCTG
>CAZAVR010000409.1:0-4285 GCA_964488435.1 uncultured Cytophagales bacterium
CTCTGGATTATCGCGGACGATTCTCATGGCCTGGGAGTAACCGGTGATGAAGGAGGCGGTGTGTACGGGCAATTGAAACATCTGCATGATTTCACGCTTGTCGTTACGTCATCGTTGAACAAAGCACTTGGCGTCCCCGGAGGGGCTGTTTTTTCGGAATTCCGGATCAACCATCTTATCAGAACTATGCCATGGTTTGCCGGAAGCTCTCCGACCCCACCTGCTTACCTTTATGCCATGAAACAGATGCTTGAAAGGAGATTATACCTGCAGGCTTTTCGTTCACTCGAAAGGACTGTGCAGAAGTTTACATCGGGTTTTGCAGATATAGGAAGTTTCAGTGGTTTGCCCGGCTATCCGGTATTTTGCAGCCGGGAAGCAGGATTGCACGATCACCTCCTGAAACAAGGTATTTTTGTTCCCTGCTTTCCGTATCCGAACCCGGATGACAGCCCTGTACTTCGGATGGTGTTAAATGCGATGCATAGTGATGCAGACATAGAGCGGTTGATCAATGAGCTTAGCAAATGGTATGATATTGTTCGGAAATAAAAGCAATAAGTGCAGAGTATGAATGGAAATAAGGTGATGTGTCGGACGCTGGTGACCGTATTTTTTCTGATTGTGGTGTACAATGCAGTGGCGCAGCCGAATGATCTGCAGACCAGGCTGCTTTCAGCATTTGGAAATGAACTCAAAACAGGAGAACTCGGAGTGGGGATAAGGAATCTGCAAACAGTGGAGACCGTATTTCTGAACGGCAACCTACGTTACCCGATGCAAAGTGTTTTCAAGTTCCCGCTTGCTATGGCCGTATTAGGGCAGGTTGATCAGAAGAAACTGGCGCTCGGTCAGAAAATATTAATTGTTCCCGGTGATCTGCTTCCCGATACCTGGAGTCCTCTGCGAGAAAAATATCCCCGCGGCAATGTGTATGTAACACTGGATGAGATACTCCGTTATACGGTGTCAGAGAGCGATAATAACGGTTGTGATATCCTTTTCAGGCTCCTTGGCGGTACCGGTGTTGTCGACCGCTATGTCAAATCATTGGGCGTCGAAGGTCTTGAAATTGTAGCGACTGAAGAAGAGATGTCCAAAGCCTGGAATGTTCAGTATACCAACTGGTGTTATCCGTCCGCTCTTTTACAGCTGTTGAATATCCTTTATGAGGGTAGGGCACTTTCTCCATCTTCTAATGAATATCTTTGGAGAATCATGGAAGAAACGACAACAGGAGCAGCCAGGCTAAAAGGCATGCTGCCTCCGGATGCAAGAGTGGCGCATAAAACCGGGACTTCCGGAACCAATACCTCAGGAATTACTGCTGCGACCAACGACATTGGAATTATAAGAGGGGCAAGGGGTGGAACCTTCGCTATCGTTGTATTTGTCAAAGATAGTGCGGGCAGTCAGGAAATGAGAGAAGGACTTATCGCCCGTGTCGCCCGGATGAGCTGGGATTATTTTGACGCAAAGTAGCCGGATGTGTTTTATGCTGCGGAATATCTGAAGTTCCATTCAGATTGAACGTTCCTCTATCTAAAATGGGGAAGTGAGGTTTCATCCAGTATTTTCACTGCATGCCGGTAACCCACTTCATACATTTTCTTCGCTTTGTGTATATCAAAAATGTTAAAATCCCTGAGATTCGGTGCTTCGAAAAGAAGATGGCATTTTTGCAGACGCCCTATATTGACGCTGTGCACAGCCAGCAGATAGCTTCGCGCCAGCACCTCTCTGGTGGATTTCAGCGGTCTTGACAGGGTAAAGGGGTTGCAGTGAAGGCCCACGATGAAATCACATTCATTTGCGATGATTTCCACCGGTAGGTTGTTGAGTATGCCACCGTCTACGAGCAGCTTTTCGCCAAGCTTAATCGGCTCGAATATACCGGGCAGACAACATGAGGCGAGCACGGGGAGGGAGAGGTTCCCGTCCCTGAAGTATACAATCTCGCCGGCCTGAAGATCGGTTGCCGCTACGATGAGTGGGATATTAAGAGATTCAAAGGTGTTTTCCGGGATATATTTCAGCAGGAAAGTCTCCAGATTATTCAGTTTAAGTAATCCGTTCCCTTTAAATGAAGGCCTGAAATGTCGGATGAAATTCGTCTGGATGATGATTTCAAGTATCTCATCCGGTGGGTATCCCCTGGAAAACAACGCCCCGGCAATGGCGCCCGCACTGGTACAGCTTATCACATCAGGCCTGATGCCGCGCTCAGTGAGCGCCTGCAATACACCGAGGTGCGAAACGCCCCTGGCCCCGCCTCCCGAGATGACAAATCCGATTTTCATATCCCTTCTGACTTACAAAAAATCAACCAGTCGCCCGCTGGCTTTCAGCTGAAAACCACGATCCGACGCTTCTACAAGAGCAGCTTCTGTAAACGCGTCATGTTCAAACATAAGCAGGCAATTTTCTTTGGCAGCCTGGTCAAGGACCCTGGCCTTTTCCTCCATTGAAATCAATGGCCTGACATCGTAGCCCATCACCCATGAGATAGGTAAATGCACGCTGGAAGGGATGAGATCTGCCGCATAAATAACTTTTTGTGATCCTGTCTGAATGATCGGAAGCTGCATTTGCTCCGTATGACCGTTTACATTGATAAAACTGACATGCTCAAATGGAGATTCTCCTTCATTGATAAAACAGAGCTGTCCTGATTCCTGCAGCGGCAAGAGGTTTTCCTTCAGAAACGAGGGTTTCTCACGTACATTGGGTTGAAGAGCCCAGTTCCAGTGGCTTTCATTCGACCAGTATTGTGCATTGGGGAAAGTAAGCCTGGTTTGGGTCCGGTCTTGATTAAAGCTGACAGCACCTCCCACATGGTCAAAGTGCAGGTGGGTGAGAATGACGTCTGTAACGTCCTCAGGAGAAAATCCGGCCTTTTTGATAGAACTATGCAGGGAGGCGTCACCGTGAAGAAAATAATAACTGAAGAATTTGTCACTTTGTTTGTTACCCAGTCCTGTGTCTATGAGGATGAGGCGCTTCCCGTCTTCTATAAGCAGGCAGCGGGCAGCCCATGAACAAAGGTTATTTGCATCACTTTCATATTTTTTCCCCCAGAGGACTTTCGGCACCACGCCAAACATCGCTCCTCCGTCAAGTTTGAAGAATCCGGTATCAATGACATGTAATTTCATAAATATTGAAAAAATCGGCTGTATTGTTTTTAAATAAATTCGATTTCGAAGAGCGAGGCCCAATGTTTTTTCAGGGAATGGGCTACCTGGGTTATGTCTGGAGCAAAGCCAAGCTCTGCCTGCATGGAAGTGACGGCTTTATCCTGTATTCCACAAGGAACGATATGATTGAAGAAATCAAGGTCTGTGTTTACATTGAGCGCGAATCCATGCATGGTTACCCACCGGCTTGACTTAACCCCCATCGCACAGATTTTGCGGGGGCGGTTTTCTGTGACATGATCCAGCCATACGCCCGTCAGACCGGGAATACGGCCGGCTTCTATGTTAAAATCCCGAAGTGTGAGGATGACAGCTTCTTCCATAAGCCGCATATACTTATGGATGTCGGTGAAAAAATTATCAAGATCAAGAATAGGATATCCTACGAGTTGCCCCGGACCGTGGTAAGTGATGTCACCCCCTCTGTTGATACGGTAGTATCCGGCTTGCTTTTCCGTGAGCGCCGTTTCATCGAGAAGAAGATGCGCTGCCTTTCCTGTTTTTCCGAGGGTATATACATGCGGATGCTGACAAATGATCAGGTAGTTGGGCGTGAGGATCTGGTCAGCGGGGGGCAGGGAACGGTTGCCGACTTTTAGGGATATTATTTCTGAAAACAGTTTTTCCTGATAATTCCATGCCTCCTGAAAGTCGGTCAGGCCGATATCTTTATATGAGACTTTTTTGTTAAGTTTGGTATTCACAGTGATTAAGTTGGATCCGTAAGGATAACACTTTTTCTCTAAAAACTATTCACAACACTATGACTGCTCACCAAAATACCGGCATGAGGGGAGAAGCCCTTGCCGCCGATTTCCTGATGAATCAGGGTTATGCCATTCTGGAAAAAAACTTCAGACATAATCATGCGGAGATAGACCTGATTGTCAGCAAAGATAAGATGCTGATTTTTGTAGAGGTAAAGACGCGCTCGGGGTCAGGCTTTGGGCTACCCGAAACTTTCGTGAACTATACGAAGATCCGGCTGGTAAAGAAGGCTGCCGGCTTCTACATTTTTTCGAGGGACTGGCATTTCGATATCCGTTTCGACGTGATTTCAATCATGGTTTATTCTAACGGAAGCCATG
>CAZAVR010000410.1:0-4272 GCA_964488435.1 uncultured Cytophagales bacterium
CGCTTATGACATTCACGGATCATAAACTCCATGGGATCATAGAAAGGGACAGGCGCTTATCGTGCAGGCAAAAATGCTTCAGGAATATGTGCGAAACTAATTGTGGAGGGAGCAAACGGACCCACCTCCTCCAGGGCGGACGACATTATTCATGAAAAAGGAATCATGGTAGTGCCTGACATCCTGGCCAATGCCGGAGGGGTTACCGTCTCTTATTTTGAATGGGTGCAAAACCGGATGGGTTATAAATGGAACCTCGAACGGGTGAACAGGAGAATGGACCGGATCATGAAGGATGCATTTAATAAGGTTTATGATGTGGTACATTTCATCTGAGATGCCCAGCAACCGGACAGCTATGTCAAATCGTTGCATCATGGATTCCAGGGGATTCTCCTTGTCTTTGATCGGGGCAGGTTCAATGTAGGTCATGATTTCGTTGATGATTGTTTTTGATTTAAATGCTGCTGATAATAATGGTGACAAACTTAACCCATTTGGAGTTGCAATAACAATAAATGTAACTTATACATGAATTACTATAACATTGCCGATTTGAAATTTTATATCCCGTATATCATCGCTTTTAAAATTAATCCGCAAAAAGCTCCGGCTATCCGGAATTTTCGGCTGGATTTTTACATTTTTAAAAAATTACTATTTTCTGTTTTTTTTAAGTCCGGAAAAAAAAATGCGTTGCTTACGAACAATACTGTTAATTTTACCGTTGATAATGACTGAAATCAGGCGCAGTTTCCATTCAAGGACCCCACTATTATGCAAGAAGAACGTGTTCGCTACTCTGAAGAAGAGCTTAAAGAATTTGAAGCAATACTGCTGGAAAAACTGGAAGGTACCCGCAAGGAGCTCAACTATATCATGGAAACCCTAAGTAAGAGGAACGATAGTGGCACAGACAATACTTCCGGGACTTCCAAGCAAATAGAAGATGGTGCAGATACCAGCGAAAGGGAAAACCTCAGCCAGCTTGCCGGGCGTTTACAGAAGTATGCAACTCAATTGGAAAATGCGCTGATTCGAATCAAGAACGGCACGTACGGTATCTGTATCGATACGGGTAAGCTCATTCCGAAAGAAAGACTTCGTGTAGTACCGCACACACAGCAGACGATCGAAGCCAAGTTAAAAAGAGCGAAATAAGCCAGTCAAAGAAATCAGAATCAGAACGGCAGAAGTCCGGTGTCTGTCAGGATCAGCTTTAGGGGTCCTGCTGGTCGGCTTTCATTATGCAGCCTGTCTACAGAGGTAAGGTAGTAAGTATATTTTTCACCTGGCTGTGCTGTTCTATCTATAAAATATTCTCCTTCAAAGCACCTTCCCACTATTTTCCTGGGGTCACCGGCACCCGGCTTTTCATCAGCATCAAACCTGTAAATAACATAATAACGGGCCTTTTCTCCGTCTTCAGCGGGCAAAGGCTCTGTCCATGTCAACCGTACGCCATTGTCTGACTTAGTCGCACGCAGTTTTTGAGGCGCATTCGGCGGTATGTTATCTTTCCATGGCATAGGCGGAATCAAGGCCGGAAACTTATAAAACCTGCGTAAGGAATCCGTAATACCCAGGCTATTTCTTTTCAGGGAAGTCGAACTAAAGAAAACACTTCCGTCGGCTTTCATCTCCCGAAGATAATGTACCTGAGAAGCCAGCTCTCCGGCTTTATGCCAGTGCGGATCCGGATCATTTTTGCCTGCACGATAAGCGCCGTGTCCCACATAGAAATGCCTGTCCGAACATACCTCCGTCCACCAGTCCACCAGATTCCGGAAAGGATTCTTCCTGAAACCCGTAGAAAAATAAATCTGAGGGACAATGTAATCCACCCATCCTTCAAGTATCCACTTCCGCCCGTCTGCATACAGGTGGTCATAAGACGTAAGTCCTCCTGTAGTTTCAGATCCATTGGCATCGTCGCGCTTGTTTCTCCACACGCCAACGGGGCTGACACCGAATTTCAGGCGGGGGTTAATCTCCGTCAGTGCGTCATGAATCTGTTTGATGAGCAAATCTATATTATGTCTTCGCCATTCCCCTTTATTGGCAAAACCATTTCCATACTGCTTGTAGGTTTTCTCGTCGTCCAGTCTTTGACCCGGCACTGCGTAAGGATAAAAATAGTCGTCGAAATGAATGCCGTCCACATCGTAGTTTCTGGCAATATTCACAGTAAGTTCCGTTATAAAGTTCCTGACTTCCGGAAGACCAAAATTAAAAAGCTTGTAACCATCATAGGTAAGCACCCATTCCGGATTTGATACGCTGAAGTTTTGCGGAGATACATTCCCTGCCGACTTATGGACGATGCGGTTGAGGTTGAGCCAGGCATGGAATTCCATCCCCCGCTTATGACATTCACGGATCATAAACTCCATGGGATCATAGAAAGGGACAGGCGCTTATCGTGCAGGCAAAAATGCTTCAGGAATATGTGCGAAACTAATTGTGGAGGGAGCAAACGGACCCACCTCCTCCAGGGCGGACGACATTATTCATGAAAAAGGAATCATGGTAGTGCCTGACATCCTGGCCAATGCCGGAGGGGTTACCGTCTCTTATTTTGAATGGGTGCAAAACCGGATGGGTTATAAATGGAACCTCGAACGGGTGAACAGGAGAATGGACCGGATCATGAAGGATGCATTTAATAAGGTTTATGATGTGTCGCAGCAATATGGCGTTTCCCTGCGGATTGCGGCCTACATAGTTGCCATTGACAAAGTAGCCAGCACTTACAAATATCGCGGTGGATACTAATGTTACGTAAATATTAAATTTATGTACAAGGGGAGAGGAGAAAAGGAGGTTGGATTCCGGGCTCCTTTTTTTCCTGTACTTTTGCATCCGTATTTGACAGCCTGAGAATGAATTTGAGCCCCAGACTGATTGCACTGATTCTCGCCCTGATTATCTCTGCAATCACCACTACTTTTCTTGCGTTTTTTGAGGAGGTATCATCAGGTATGCTGCTTGTTACATTTTTATCCTCGGGTATTGTTTCCTTTTTTCTGGTATTGTATACCATTGAAATCATCATACTTAGTGAGATAAACAAAATGTACAAGACCATCCATAAGCTCAAGCTCAAGGATTTTAACATTTCGCGTAAATCACTCATCGAGGATATTAATCCACTTAAAAGAATCAACGATGAGATTTTCGTGTACGTAGCCAAAAAACAAAAAGAAATCGAAGAGCTCCGGAAAATGGAACAGTTCAGAAGAGAGTTTCTGGCGGATGTATCCCATGAGCTCAAGACCCCTGTATTCGCGGCGCAGGGTTTTATCCATACGCTCCTGGATGGGGCTGTGGACGACGAAAACGTGCGGGATCGTTTTCTGGAGAAAGCGGCAAAAAGCCTGGATGGGCTTGATATACTTGTCAAGGATCTGATGACCCTCTCCCAAATGGAGAGCGGTGACATCAGGATGAATATGATTCCGGTGGATCTGCGAAAGCTCACCGAGGATATATTTGGCAGGCTCGAGCATATTGCTTCAGAAAAGGAGGTGATATTGAAGGTCAAGCCGGACAAGCTGCCGGAGGTTTGGGCAAGCGCGGATCCGCTGCGTATGGACCAGGTTATGGTGAACCTGATAGAGAATGCGATAAAATACAACCGCAAAAGCGGGAAGGTGATCGTGTATTTTGAGGAAGGCAAGAAATACATCACAATCTCGGTAAGAGACAACGGTCCTGGTATTCCCCAGGAGCATGTGGAGAGAATATTTGAACGTTTTTATCGCGTAGACAAGAGTCGGTCCAAAGAGAACGGAGGTACAGGGCTTGGCCTTGCGATTGTGAAGCATATACTCACCGGGCACAAGTCTGTTATTTCAGTAATGTCACGTCCTGAGAAAGGTACAACCTTCACTTTCAAACTTGAAAAGGCGAATGGAATTTCCTGAATGAGGATTCACTGCATTAACCTGTCACGCCGCACATAGATCCTGTTGTGGTCAATGACGTCCGCAAGTATGTAATTGGTACTGAGGAAAGCATGCAGCCATTCATATTCAGCAGGGTCATGTCTTTTCCTGTTTATCCAGTTCGACCGCTCGTTCGCATTATCCAGCGCGTCGATGAATACCGCAGGCCTGTTTCTTTCCAGGTCATTTTTATAGTAGGGCTCATAGAGCTCAGGCCATATATTTGTATGCTGATAAATCGTTACGGTACGCGTTGCTGAAGGCATTTGTGTTTGCACGTAATATTCATTGCTCCAGCCATAGACGGTTATGTAATCCCCTTTTT
>CAZAVR010000411.1:0-4264 GCA_964488435.1 uncultured Cytophagales bacterium
AGCGTATTGATCTTTTCCTGAGCACCTTTTTGCATATCTCCCAAGTTGGCGATATGCTGCCCGGCCTGTTGGAATTGCTCTCCTGACTTAGAGAATTGGGCTCCGATCTCATTCAGGCGCACAAGAATATCAGATGCTTTTCCGCCCTGATCGGAGATGGTTTTTACCTTTTCTTCCAGATGCTGACTGGCAGTAATTGCATTTTCAATAAGCTTACCTAACTGGGTCACAATCCGCTCGTCGCCCTTGGCGCGCTGACGGATCTCGTCCGCGGCTTGCGTAATGAGTTCGATGGCCGGCTCTAGCTTGCTCCCAATAAGGTCTGCAGGTGCCTGAATATTATCAATGCGTGCCAGCAGGGCCTCTACGCCTTGGACAAATTTACCGGTGGTCTGGTTCAATTTTTTGCTATTTTCAATGAATGCAGCGTGCGCTTCATCAGTTTTGGCAATGATGGTTTCTGCGGCCTGATCAAAATGCTTCCCGTAATCCATCATCGCTTCCGCAGTTTGCTGCACAACCGCAGTAAGGGTACTTTTCATGGTTTGGGTTACTTCCAGCAAATCTGTCCGCAGTTGGGCCGCAGCGTCGGCAAGCTCCATGCGTGCTTCCCGCTCTGTTCCTGCGGGATCGGTCCGCATCTGGTTAAAGCATACACGTAAAACAAGGCCGGTAATGGTGGTTGCCAGGGCTATACCGAAATTCTCGATAATCTTGGCCGTAGCGTCTTCGCCGTTAAATTGATACAGGGCGAACGACAAGCTGACGAGTGTGAACAAAAAGCCAAGATAGTAGAGATTATCTCCAGATTGGTCTTCGCGTAGCTGAGCACGACGATTATAGAGCACAATCCCAGCATAAATCAGCATAATGCTCACCGGGTAGACCGTTACCCAAACCTGAGCTACATTTTGAATTTTCATCAGAGAGATGCCGACAGCCCCAATTAGGAAGGCTGCAAAAAAACCTGCCTTGTCGAACGTCTCATCAAACGTGCGCTTAACCCTAAGATTTTTTCTTTTTCGAATGGGAAGGGATTCCATGATTATCCTTTAACCGTCAATAGCATCAACACCTTCAACGATAGCTCCTTGGTCGTTGAAGAATTTTGTCCAGAAATTAATAAATGCTTCATCTTGAACATTCGGGCCAGTAGTACGCCGGAACATCAAAACCTTGACATTTACGGCATCTAAATGTGCACGCATCTTTCTGAAGTAGTCAGTTTTGCGCAGTTCATCATAGTCGGAGGGCTGCTGATAAAGACTGAACTCGGGGGTGTAATGAATCATGTCCGAAGCAATAATAAATTGTTTTGTGGCGTGCGCACTGCTGGGTTTATTGAAAGTGGTAACAGCAATGGATTGAATCGACTCTAGAATGGGCGATTCCTTAGCAGCTGGTGCCGATAGGAGTTTATCTAAAATTCTATCCAAAGGTTTATCGAACGCTTCTTTCCATCTACGCTCTATAAGCTGAGGATTAGCATCAAATCCGCTTACATCTTTGCCATTTCCCGGGCTACACATGCTAAAGACCGGCTTTAGCGTCTGCGATACCGTCGTCCCTACCGCATAGACTTCCAGTTTGCCGTGCGTTGGGATCTTATCACGCACTTCTTCTAGTTCATTGCGCAGCGAGGCTTGCTGAACAGGGCTTAATGGATCCGTTTGGTCAATCATGATGACGGTAATTGAGGTATCCCCATTTTTTGGACAAAATGTGGCCTTATCAAATCGGTTCGCTTCCTGGCGTTTTGAGTTCTGCACAACAAATGCCGCTACTAATGCTACAGCGACCACGGCAATCATAATAATTCCGATATTATTGTTTTTGCGCGCGCGCTTTTTATAACGGCTCATGCTTTTACCCCGTCCAGCAGTTCATGTAACATTGGGAAACGATTTTGTACGGAACCGAACTCCGCGAGCATTTTGTCACTAGCCATATCTAGTTCGGAAGTTGTACTACCCACTGCACTATCTAACCTTGCTTGATCGGTTGCAAAACGTGCCGGTGTTTCAATCTTACCGGGATGTTCAATAGCGATCGCTTTATTAAAGTAAGCTGGAGGTTTGGCTTTGCCACGCGCGGCAATGTTCGCATCACGATAGATGCTTAAAAGGTGACGCGTGCAATTTTGAAGATAGGGAATGCGCTGATCGAATGCTTTTATTAAACGACCCCGGTGAGAGAGGATATTCTCAAATTCTGCGCGACGCGCAGATAGACGCTGCTTTAAATCATGCATCTCCTGAATCGCGGAATCTTTGATATGCCGTAGTTCATTAATAATATTTTCCTGATGATATGAATAATCTTCCAAGGCTGTTCGATAGCGTCTTTCAAGCTTGCTGTAGCCAGGATATTTATCGTTCATTTTAAAGCTATCAAAGGCAGCGATAATGGCGAACAGAATCCCGATGCCTACCATCATCCATGATTGGAAGTTCGCGATATCAAGAGGTGCTGCAAGGAAGCTCTGAATAGCGACCGCAGATGCCGATTCAGGATGGTCACTCCCAAGCGCAACACGGTAATGTGCCACCACTAAGTTGAAGGCTACCGCGAACGCCAGGTGCAAGCCAATGAACAGCCACCCGAAGATATTCCAAGCAGTGCGTTTATGAAAAATGTAAGGATAGACCAGCTTGCCCACGGCCACACCGACGCCAACGTTAAGCGCTGCAATTGCGACTGCTTCAACAAAGCCTCCCAACAGCCCGCCCTCTAGGCCTACAGCAAGAAAGCTGGCGTTAGCTACAGACTCAATAAGAAACAGAACGGCGATAATACCCCAATTCAATCCAAGAGACTCGGGATGGTATGCAACCCGGTTAGTAAGACCATGCTCAGTTCTGAATGCCTGACGCTCAGCTTCTATTTCTTTTACATGGCGCAAGTCGATTTCTAGCTTGTTCACCCCATTTCGAACTTTGGCCCCGAATTCCGCAATTGCATTATGGGCAGCCGTCTTGATTTCAAAGACCATATTATCAAGACTAAGAGCTGTAATTCGGGCATCATATGCCTCGAGTTCTCTTAGAAGAGTCGAATAGTTGCGATTCTTCTCAGCTTCAAAATTGTTAACGATTTTAGTTTCGACACTATCTAAGTCCTGCGCATCTGCTGGCGGCTGATTACGGGCCCCTCGTTCAGCGCCGTCTTCCTTCAATTTCCATTCCTGGGCCAAATGCTCCAAATCGATTTCGTTAAAGTCCATCGTTGTCGCGATATATTGCGAGGGACGCTGACTCAATACTTCTTTGATTTTTGCTAGAGCTTGCATATTAGGCCGATTTAAGAGGTTTTTTATATGCAAGTTAATAGCCGAAGATTCTCGTTTAAGTCAATCAAGCCACTCGCGGCGTACTAAAGAGAAGCTTCAACTGAATCTTAGTCGGCTTTTTTTGTGTTGGATTCATCTTTTTCTTCTAGGGGGCCATCTGGCGCTGGTGCTTTTTTAAGAACCGAGCCCGGTCTTAAAAGGGGAGCTCCTTGCAGGCCAGCATTTACACGGCCTATACCAGTTGGCATTTGTATTCCCAACGCCAGTATATGCTTTAAATCTACCATACTATTTCCTACCATCCTTACCACTCGAGCCTTGGCTCTGTTGAGATTGCTGCGGCTTTAACGCGCCAGCACCGCCCAATCCTTTTTGGCAGTCAGGAGACGTACTTGTATTGGATAGGGGTTTTTGCTCGCTCATGATTTCTCTCCTACAATTTTGATGGAAAAATTAGCTTCTGAAATAGCCAGGGTAAAAGTCAGGCTTAGTCCCACGATAAAAATCACAAATGCCAAGAGCGTCATGATATTTAATGATTTTTCGTGCCGCTGCTGTTTCTTTATATCTTCTACCAGAAGACACTGAATATAATTAGAATTACAGCGAAATATCAGAAGTATAATGATAATGGTTGCTAGGAACGCAACACCCGAGAAAAGCCATAGGATGAATTCTCCAGGGCTAGTTAATTTATCCGTAAAGGTGATCAGCAAGCCTATGGCGAGAGACGAGAGCGTCAGAAGGCTCTTATCCTTCTCCATTCTGTTCTCAATCCATGCTGCCAAGAACGTCTGATAAAACGCGACGTCCTTTTGTAAGAAATTATCCTTATCAGTACTGGTATCGCTCATAGTGACCCGTTCGATTTGGGAAACTATTATACGATTTTGCGCCATTTAGCAATGTCAGCACAAGTTATGCACACGCGGGATAGCGGCTTTTGTGGTTGTTCATGTACTGTTCGATTTCTGC
>CAZAVR010000412.1:0-4222 GCA_964488435.1 uncultured Cytophagales bacterium
CTACAAAAGTATAAAACCCCAGTTTCTGATTGATCATACCCCTGGCTTCAATTCCTCTGGCTGTAAACCATCGCATGGTACCAGTATGGCTGTCATGGCCCAGAAAGTTATCAGTGGCAAGGTTAACATGAAGGTCGAAGTCTTCGCTGTGGGAACTATAAAAATCAGCAGGATGGGCCCACAAATGTTTGCTGACCCTTAGGAAAGACAGTACGGGGGATTCTTTTTTACGGTCTGGCAGGCTATCACCAAGAGCCCACTCGCGGCTATCGTCACGTAGAAATTGAAGCGTGGATTTATCTACACTGGTTAATTGAACAGAGGTATCGGCTTTGATGCTGTCAGTCAGTTGTACAATGGCTTTGCGTTCGAGGGGTCTTATGCTATAGTGAAAACCTTCAGAAAATTTTCCGCGCTTAAGCTCAAGTCTGTCAACCAGATGGTAGTAATCATCATTAAGCGGCACAAACGTACTTTGAGAGTAGAGGTGTATAGTAGATGTATGTAAAAATATAGCAAGAATTACTCTGAACAAATGTTTCATGCGGAATATCACTGGATCATAGTTTAGAGCAAAAGTAATAAAAAAAATATCTTTAAAAATCAATTTTAAAATCACGAATGTATTGTATTATGCCGAAAGTTTTAATCAATTGACGCAATATGCCATTTATTCTCAACAGTAGTGCTTCCCTCGCCGACCATTTTATCGCCGAACTCCGTGATGTTGAAATTCAAAAGGACAAGATGAGATTCAGGAAGAATCTTGAGCGTGTCGGTGAATTATTAGCTTACGAAATTTCAAAGACACTTTACTACAAAGCTGAAGAAGTAAGGACGCCTCTGGGCGTTTCAAAAACTCACCGCCTTGCGCGGCCTGTAGTACTCGCTACGAT
The DNA here is from genome assembly GCA_964488435.1 of uncultured Cytophagales bacterium. GTDB lineage: Bacteria > Bacteroidota > Bacteroidia > Cytophagales > Spirosomataceae > JBEBSO01. The sequence continues at coordinate 897 of CAZAVR010000412.1, forward strand.
ACTCAGGGCGAGCCTGCCTTTTCATCAGGGGTTTCTTAATATGTTTGACGATGCAGAGAATGCTTTCATTGGAGCGTATCGGGGGCCTCATATAGAGAAGGACGGATTTAATATTGAGATGGATTACATCACTAGTCCGGACCTGAGGGATAAAACATTGATACTTATGGATCCTATGTTGGCTACTGGCAGGTCTCTTGAGAAGGTTTATCATGCTCTGTTTCGTTTCGGTATGCCCGCACAGACACATATAGCAGCTGTTATTGCCAGTAGAGAGGGGGTGGAATTCGTACGCAGCAGGATGCCCGAATGCCGGTTATGGCTGGGTGCAGTAGACGATTCCCTCAACGAGTACTCCTACATAGTTCCCGGTTTGGGTGATGCAGGTGACCTTGCTTACGGACCCAAAAACGGGTAGTTCCTTTGACGATTTAGCGGGTCAATACCGGCGGTAATTTGCCTGAATAGGCTTATTTTTGGGGAATGCCGACCAACGATACTAAACCTAATTAAATACAATGAAGAACATTTTTGCTTTTATTTTTATTTGCGGCTCTCTGCAAAGTGTGGCCCAAAGCGTGCCCGATTGGACACAAGAAACCCCCGGAGCTGCGTGGAAGCCGCGTGATTCTCAGGGAGAATTTGTTTTTGGCAAGCATTTGTGGATAATGGGTGGATGGTTTACGCCGCGTGAGGCCAACCCGCGCGATGTCTGGAAATCAAAGGATGGCCGCACCTGGACAAGGGTGGTAGAGACCGCACCATGGGAGCATAGCGATTTACCGGTATCTCTGGTTTATAAAGGAAAGATGTGGATGATGGGTGGCCGGAAGCTACCTGGTACGGTTTGTACAAATGAGGTGTGGTCATCGAAGAACGGTAAGGACTGGACGCTGGAGACCAGGAGCGCCGGTTGGAGTCCGAGGCTTTCACCCGGTTTTGTAGTGTTTAAGGGTCGTATGTGGGTAATGGGCGGTACGAGTGATTTTTATCAGAATAATGATCAGACCATGTTCAATGACGTGTGGTCGTCGGCAGATGGGAAAAACTGGAAATTGGAGACAGCTAATGCTCCCTGGCCGAAACGCGCGCATGGTCAGGCCGTTGTTTTTGATGGTAAAATTTGGATAATGGGAGGGGGCAAGCGCGCGCCACAGGCTGTTCCTGCCAACGACGTATGGAGTTCTGCTGATGGCGTCAACTGGGTGAAAGTTACTTCTGCGGCGCAATGGCCTCCAAGGCTTTGGTTTTCGTCGGTAGTGTACAGAGATCACCTCTGGGTTCTGGGTGGCTGGTCAGAAGAGAAAGGGAATTTTGGCGACGTTTGGTATTCAAGGGATGGTAAGGATTGGAAGGAGTTCAAATCAGAGAAAGTCTGGAGCAAGCGTCATGAGCATTCAGCATTTATATTTAACGATAAAATCTGGATTGCGGGCGGAGCAGCGGAGCCGAATTATAAATTGGACAGCGAAGTCTGGAGTCTTTATTTGCCGGCGAAATGGGCTAAGTCGAACTGATGGAAATGGAGGTTATTGGACGGAATGCCGGAATTATCTTTGGTTTCATGTAAAAAGGGTCTCTTGATTTTGTCAAGAGACCCTTTTTACATGAATAATGATAGTATTATTCTCCTATACTGAAGTAGAAGTTGCCTTGGCGTTGATATATTCCCTGTTGAGCATGGCAATATTCTCAAGACTGATTTCTTTGGGACATTCGGCTGCACAAGCACCAGTATTGGTACAGGCGCCAAAGCCTTCCGCGTCCATTTGTGCCACCATATTTTCAACACGCATTTTTCTTTCGGCCTGGCCTTGGGGCAACAAAGCCAGCTGGGCAACTTTCGCAGATACAAATAACATAGCGGAGGCATTTTTACAAGCTGCCACACAGGCTCCGCATCCGATGCAAGCTGCCGCACTGAACGCATCGTCTGCGTTTTCCTTGGGGACCGGGAGATTGTTCGCATCCTGGGCATTACCCGTGTTAACGGACACAAATCCTCCCGCAGCTATAATACGGTCAAAAGAAGAACGCTCTACTACGAGATCCTTGATGACAGGAAATGCTTCAGCACGCCATGGTTCTACAACGATCGTATCGCCGTCATTGAAGGAACGCATGTGGAGCTGACAAGTTGTTACACCCTGAAGTGGGCCATGCGGGCGGCCATTAATATACATGGAACACATCCCGCAAATTCCCTCACGACAATCATGATCAAAAGCAACAGGTTCCTTACTTTCAGTAACCAGTTTCTCATTGAGCACATCGAACATCTCAAGGAAGGACATATCGGGCGAGATCCCTGATAGCTGATGGGTTTCAAGCTGTCCTTTTGAAGTACTATTTCTTTGCCTCCACACTTTAAGTGTGAGATTCATATTACCGTGACTCATAATTATTTGTAGCTACGCTGTGCGATCTTAATATTTTCATAAACCAGTTCCTCCTTATGAAGTTCCCAATCACTGGAACCCTTGTGTTCCCAGGCGGAGACAAAGATAAACTTATCGTCATCCCGAAGTGCCTCGCCTTCTTCCGTCTGGAATTCTTCGCGGAAATGTCCTCCGCATGATTCTTCCCGGGTAAGTGCGTCAAGACACATCAGTTCTCCAAGTTCAATGAAATCCGCAACCCTGTTGGCTTTGTCAAGTTCAGGGTTAAATTCATCAATTCCACCCATCACACGCACGTCTGACCAGAATTCTTTTTTCAGCGCCCTTATTTCTTCTATGGCTTCCTTGAGCCCTTTTTCATTACGGGCCATTCCACATTTTTCCCACATAATGTTACCCAGTCTGCGGTGGAAAAGCTCAGGGGAAGTTTTTCCCTGGATGGACAGGAGTTTTTGAATGCGATCATCTACTTCTTTCTCAGCTGTGACAAAGGCTTCATGATCTGTCGGAATAGCTTTGGTGCGGATTTCGTTTGCCAGGTAAGCTCCGATGGTATACGGAATCACAAAATAGCCGTCGGCCAGCCCTTGCATGAGTGCCGATGCACCCAGCCGGTTGGCACCGTGATCGGAGAAGTTTGCTTCGCCAAGCGCGTATAATCCGGGAACGGTAGTCATCAGGTTATAGTCGACCCAAAGTCCGCCCATTGTATAGTGAACGGCAGGATAGATGCGCATAGGGACTTCATAAGGATCCTCTCCGGTGATCTGCTTATACATATCGAAGAGGTTACCATATTTTTCTTTGATGACAGCTTTCCCCAGCGTTATTATCTCCTCTGAAGAAGCATTTTGCAGGCTTTTTTTGTTGGCTTCCACTGTACCGTAACGCTTGATAGCAGCAGAATAATCCAGGTATACAGCCAGT
>CAZAVR010000413.1:0-4209 GCA_964488435.1 uncultured Cytophagales bacterium
ATCCTGGGCTTTGCCGGTTTTCAACACCCCTTTCATATTCATGGCATCGGTGAAAATAAGCCCGCGGAAGCCCATTTCTTTGCGAAGCAGGGTAGTGACTACTTTGTCTGACAAAGAACTTGCCATCAGCGGAGTACTGTCTATCCCCGGTACATGTAAATGACCGTTTAATATACCGATCAGGCTATCTGTGATCATTTTGCGATAGGGGTATAAATCGGTATCTCTCAGTTCGTCCGGACTGTGCTTGATCACAGGTAAAGTGAAGTGGGAGTCATCTTCACTATCGCCATGGCCTGGGAAATGTTTGGCAGTGGCAATGATGCCGCTGTGCTGAAGTCCTTTCATGTAGGCAAGGGCTTTCGTCGTTACATTTTCGCGATTCTCGCCAAAGGACCTGAAGCCAATAACCGGATTTTTTGGGTTACTGTTGATATCAGATACGGGGGCAAAGTTGATATGAATCCCCATTCTTTTGCACTGATGTCCTATCTCCAGTCCCATTCTATAGATCAGGGAATCATCCCGGATAGCTCCCAAAGTCATTTGGTAAGGGAATACAATCGTACTGTCCAGGCGCATTCCGAGCCCCCATTCTCCGTCGATTCCTATGAGAAGCGGAATTTTAGAATGGGCCTGGTATCTGTTGGTGAGGTATGCCTGACGCCCCGGGCCTCCCTGGAAAAAAATCAGCCCACCGACGTGGTAATCGCGAATCATTTTCTCGGTTTTTCTGTATTCAGATTCCCCGCGGTTTGAAAAAGCGGCCAGCATAAAAAGTTGCCCGATCTTTTCGTCGAGGCTCATGGTGGCCATGACGCTGTCTACCCAGGGCGATTCAGGTAACACCTGGATCGCCTTAATTATTTTTTTTTGCTTAGATAGGGTAGCAGGAGGCTTTTCTTCCGGGAAGGCGGCAGCTTCGGGTTCTGATACAGGCGAATTCCCGGATCCTGTTCCTACTACGGATCCTATGACGGTCACCATCAGGATCACGACCAAAGCTGCATACAGAATATAATAGTCGGAAAATTTACGCACTGTTTTCATGTTACACTCACTTCTGTTACCGTGCTTTACGCACTGAACTCATTCATTTAAAGTAGAAGTTTGTCATAACCGTTAACGTCCGGATCTCAACATTTGAAGTTTTATGCGACTTAAATCATCATTGATGAGGGCACTTTGCGTGGCCCGGGGGCTCAGCGAGGCAATTCCATGTACCCAAAGCAACGCAGAGCTGATCGTATGTTCAGGTGATATGCCGCTATGTTCTACAAGTATAACGTAAAAAAGGCCAGTTTTTCAAATTTTTAATGACATTCTAATTCTTTTTACGAAGGCGATCCCGGTCCAATGCGTCTTTACCAGCTTTTTTTTCAATCACTGCAACAATTTGCCTCTGATAGTTGTTGTGATCTAATACGTTCATGTCGATAATCAGCAATTGAAATCTCTTTCCTATCTTAATAAATATCTGGCCAGGTATAAGTGGTACCTGGTACTCGGTATTATTTTTACCGTTATATCCAATCTTTTCGGGATACTTCCGGCGCAGCTTGTGCGGTATGCATTAGATCTGGTAGGAGAGACGCTTGATATTTATTTCTTGTTTGCTCATTCGCCGTTGCAGACTGAAGTATATGATATTTTTGCTTATAGCCTGTTAATTTACGGACTCCTTATCTTGTTAATGGCTTTGTTGAAAGGCGTGTTTTTGTTTATGGTGAGGCAAACCATTATCGTGATGTCGCGCCACATTGAATATGATCTGAAAAACGATATATACAGTCACTACCAGTCTCTTCCCGTTAGTTTTTACCGCAAGCATAATACCGGTGATATGATGGCCCGTATTTCGGAAGATGTAAGCAAAGTCCGCATGTACGTGGGGCCGTCGCTTATGTATGGGATCAACCTCATCGTTTTGTTTGTGTTGGTGATCAGTTATATGGTTTCTGTAAGTCCTGAACTTACCTTGTATGTGCTGCTTCCGCTGCCCTTACTTTCGGTGAGTATTTATGTGGTCAACAGCATTATTATGAAGAGGTCGGAAGAGATACAGCAACAGCTTTCGAACTTGTCTACCTATGTGCAGGAAGCCTTTTCAGGCATAAGAGTTCTGAAAGCCTTCGTGCAGGAGGAACACTCGCTGGATAATTTTGAGAAGGAAACAAAGATCTTTAAGAGAAAATCGCTTGCGCTGATCAAAGTGGACGGTTTGTTCTTTCCCCTGGTGATGATCCTGGTAGGTGTTAGTAATGTTTTGGTGGTGTTTGTAGGTGGGCAGGAGATCATAGGAGGTAATCTGACGGTAGGTAATATAGCAGAGTTTATCATCTATGTCAATATGCTTACCTGGCCGGTGATGGCGTTGGGGTGGACTACCAGCCAGATACAACGTGCCGCGGCTTCCCAGGAGCGGATCAATGAGTTTTTGGAGGTGAAGACGGATATTGTTTCCACGAAGAATATCCATTCTCCTGTGAATGGCGCTATTCAATTTAAGGATGTTGTTTTTGAATATCCCGATTCCGGGATTGTTGCCTTAAAAGACTTTAACCTGACGGTGAAAGCGGGAGAATCTGTTGCCATACTCGGAACCACAGGCTCAGGGAAGAGTACGCTGGCGAATCTGATCTGCAGACTTTATGATCCGACAAGCGGAGCCATTTTTATTGATGGAGTTCCCCTGAAAGACTACGACGTTCAGTATGTCCGTCGTCAGATGGGCTATGTGCCGCAGGATGTTTTTCTGTTTTCGGATACTATAGAGAACAATCTTCGTTTTGGTACGGACGAGTTACCTTTTGACCAGTTGGAGCAGGCTGTGAAGGATGCTGACCTGTATTCCAGCATAACAGACTTTCCGGAGGGTTTTAAAACCCGTCTCGGAGAACGCGGAATTACTTTATCCGGTGGACAGAAACAAAGGCTTTCTATAGCAAGAGCCTTGGTCAGGGATCCCAAAATCCTGATTCTGGATGACTGTCTGTCGGCTGTTGATACCCATACTGAAAATATAATACTCCGCAACATGCAGCGGATCATGGACGGGAGAACCACCGTGATTATTTCTCATCGTGTATCTTCAGCTAAGCTGGCAGACAAGATATTGGTGCTGGACGAAGGCCTGATAAAGGAACAAGGTACCCATGCAGCGCTTATGGAACGGAATGGGGTGTACAGAGAGATGTACGAAAAGCAATTGTATGTAGAGGAAGCATAGTATTGCTTCGCCGAGGGGGTTATTTAGTATCTTGCGGTCGTTTTGCGTATCGCTTATTCAGTTCCTCGTAAAGGTGTTGCGGTACCGGAGACTCTATCTTTGAAGGAGAAGGCATCGGGCGAACCCAATCCAGGTAGCCTTTCCCCCAGGCATAGGCAAGACCTATGGCCAGAATCACGACAAAAACCAACATTTCGACCAGAGCAAACCATCCCCAGCTTCCCTGCGTTTGCTCAATAAGTGAAGCGTTCCCGAATACCACCGACCAGGGGAATAAGAAAAGTACCTCTACTTCGAATAATACAAAAATCAAGGCCACCACATAAAACCGTACATTGAAACGGATATTGGCATTACCGATCGGATCCTCTCCGGACTCATACGTGGTGTTTTTCTCTTCATTGGGACTGTCGGTCCTGATGACGCGGTTCAGGCCGATGACGAGACCAATGAGCATGGCGCCCGCCAGAATAAACAACAAAATGAGTCCGAAATCAGAAAGCACAGTTTTTATTTTTACGTTGGCCCGATAATTGAGTTAGTTGTCCAAACCTTCCTTTTTGGCCGTGAAATAACCGCGGATCACTACGGCCGTAGTGATGGCCAGGAAAAAGAAAATGATGTATTCGACGTAATGGATGATGCCGGGAAAGTGGCTTCCAAAGTAATAACCCGCGCTTCCCAGGCTTCCGATCCACACCATGGCTCCCAGAATATTGAAAGTAGAAAATCCGGGAAGATTCATTCGGGTTACCCCAGCGAGAATAGGGGCAAAAGTCCTCACAACAGGCAGAAAACGACTGATAACCAAGGTACGGCTTCCATACTTTTTGAAGTATTTTTTTGTTGTTTCCATGTGCTCCTTTTTAAAGAAAAAAGAGTCTTTCCTGGTTTGAAGCCAGTTGCCGAAATAATATCCGAAAAGGTATCCCGTAAACGAACCTATGACTGCTGCGAGAAAGAGAGAAAGCAGAAGCAGG
>CAZAVR010000414.1:0-4209 GCA_964488435.1 uncultured Cytophagales bacterium
TATTATCTCCTTCACTGTGACGGATCGCATTGTTCATCCCCTCGCTGATGATCTGAAAAAGGTGAAATGCCTGGGAAGACGACAAAGTGGATTCGCTTGCCATTTCCTCCTCAAAAGAGAAGTTAATGTGCGGATAGGCCGGCTCCAGTCGGCTGATCAATAGTTTTACACGATCACCTATCGAGGTAAGCGTATGCGTGTCCTTACGGAGTGTCCAGATCGTATCATTGAGCAGCGAAACGATGGCCTGCGCGTTGTCCCGTAATATCTGCATGGACGCACGATTTTCCTCCTCTGACCTGTTGGCAGCAAGCCGGTCGACGTTAAAGCCCAGCGAAGCAGCGTACGCCCCCAGGTTATCATGCAAATTACGGCTGATTCTCCGGCGTTCTTTTTCCTCTGCCTCAAGTACGGCGTGAGCAGTTTTATGCCTCTCATTTACCTGCAGCAATTCCAGTTCCAGTTGTTGCTTCTGGCGGTAATTACGGAACAGCAATCCTGCCACAACCAAGATAAACAAGAACGCACCCACCGATCCGTAAAGCAGATTGTCCTTTTTTAACAGGTCATATTTCTGGCGGACGATGGTACCTTCCTTTTTCTGCAGATCGTACCTTGCTTCAAATTCAGCGATAGCATTGGCCGAATTGGCCTCGTAAAACGAATCCTTCGCCATGATAATATTTTCCAGCATGGCTTCATGCAAAGCGTGATTACCCTGAATCTTGTAGCACTCCGCCAGTTTTTCATAGTAGGAAAGCCTCAAATTGATGTTGTTCGTCAGCACTCCGAAATTTCCGACACTGTCGGTTTTCAATAAATGACCCTGCCTGAGGTTTTCCTTACAGAAAGAGATGGCCTTATCAATCTGATTCGTTTGAATGTAAAAATCGATAAGCGTCAGGTTATCGTCAATCCACAACCCGGCACCACCGAGCTTTTTACGCACCTCCACCATCTCCTCCAGTACGCTTTCGGCTTCAGGCACTTTACCGGCTTTCAGGTAAATAGCCGACTGCCTCTGCAATGCGATGGAGAGACCGGTCAGATTTTCGTAGCGGCGACATAGGGCGACACCTTTTGAGATGAAGAACTGGGCGGAGTCCTTTAGTGAAAGTTGATTATAGGCCTCAGCTGTATTGACATAAATAGCGGCCAGAGTAGGCACAAAAATCTTACTACCAGCCAGCGAACGGGCTCTTGCGAGCCAGGTCAATGCTTCGCGGGGTTTGTTACGGGCCAGGGCTATTGATCCAATCGTATTAAGATTGGCACCAAGAGTAACTGTGTCACGGTATTGTTCTGCTTCGTTAACGACCTTATATAATATTTCCAGCGCCTGTGGAAAGCGAAGCGCGCCGCCAAGTACCATTGCTTTTTGCCGCTGAAGTTTAAAATAAGTATCTCTGTTTTGAGGATCAGTCACAGGATTAATCCGCAAACCCTTGTTGGTTTCAGCAACCGTGCTGTCGACCCATCCCCAGCTGGAGTACATGTACGCCATCACCAGATATGTTTTACCGGCGATACGTTCATCTTTGACTTTCGAGGCCATACCCTGAGCTATGTAAGCGTATTTGCTCAATGTATCACGGTTCACACTTTTGTATTCTTCGCCCAGGTCAAAAATGGCCTGCAACTTTTCGTGGTCGCTTTCAGCCTTATAAATTTTCTCCAGAATGCCGGCAATGGCGTAAGTCTGTCCTTGTGAAGAACTAGGGCAACAGATAAAAATGAGGAATGCAAGCGAAAAGTACTTCATATCGAATGCTTTATCTTCTAAATATATTCCATATTATCCGATCAAAACAAGTTTGTCACCTACTATAAATTGAGTATTTTCTGAAAACCAAAACCGAATGAGCTTTGTACCGGACATCTTGAACTTTAGCTCTTATGAAAAACCTTTCCCTTTTAACTCTCAGGCTGTTGATACTGCTTTTGGCCTGCGGCGGATTCACTGCACCATCTTTTTCGCAGACTGCATGGAAAAACATGACCGAAATGAACAACCGGACTTCGGTCTGCTTTGGCAACGGCATTTTTGTGTCTGCCGGTCAAAAAGGAAAAATTTTCACTTCAGCAGATGGTGTCGCCTGGAATGAGGTAAATAGCGGCATTACAGGCAATCTTAACAGGATCGCCTACAACAATGGGCTTTTTATTGCTGCGGGTGAAGATGGCGCATTGCTTACTTCCGCAGACGGCCAGGAGTGGACCACCCGAAACAGTACGACCACGCAGGATCTGTATGGTATCACTTACGGAAATGGAACCTATGTTGTCGTGGGCGATCAAATGGTGTTAACCTCAGTCAATGGTACAAGCTGGGCAGCAATATCTTCACCTCCTGCCGAAATGATACTCGGTGTCGCTTACGGAAACGGAAAATTTACAGCTGTTTGCTTCTCCGGCGCCGTGCTTACGTCGACGAATGCCACAGCCTGGACCCCGCAAACCAGCGGTACCACCCAGTTCCTCTTTTCGGTAATGTACCAAAACAGCCTGTTTACTGCGGTGGGTAATCAGGGCACCATACTCACCTCTCCCGACGGCGAAACCTGGACGCCACGCACGAGCGGGAGCTCCCTGTTGCTTTGCGGACTATCCTATGCGAACGGGCTATTCATTGTCACCGGCGCCAACGGGACGTTACTTACCTCTTCCGACGCGGCCGTCTGGAGCCCACGCACCTCCGGGACTACGCAGCTCTTATACGGATCTGCCTTTGGCAATGGCGTTTTCACCGCTGTAGGCCTGGCGGGGATTACGGCTACCTCCGCCAACGGAACCGACTGGACTAGCCAACAAACAGGCTTTTCCATCACCGGCAACACGGTATATGGTATAGAATATTATGGCCAGTTTACCGCCCTAAGCAGTCAGGGAAATCTTTATTCTCCGGATGGTCTCAGCTGGACCCTGGCCCCAACATTTTCCAATCAATATGTAAGTGCCATCATTTACAATACGTCCGGGAATCTTATGGGCGTAACTTCCACAGGCAATGTGCTCTATTCTTCTTCCAATTCCTGGCAAACTTCTGAGAATATCAGCGGGCAGGCACTGTACGACATCGCCTATGGCAACGGGCGTTACGTGATCGGCTCTAATTTCGGCACGCTTTACTATTCCCTGACAGGAGCTACCTGGACCAGCGTTGCCGTTCCGGGAGGACTCTTGCCCGCACTGACAAAAGTGGAGTACATCAATGGCAATTTTGTCGCCCTGGGCACGTACACCTCGACGAGCGTTGTTTTTTCTTCGGCTGACGGAATAAGCTGGACTCAAAAAGGGACCTCTTCAAATCTACTTCGCGGTATTGCTTTCGGAAGCGGAAAGTATGTTACTGTAAGTGATAACGGAGCTATCCATACATCAACAGATTTACAAACCTGGCAATTACAGACCAGCGGTACCACGGAGACACTCAGGGATGTGTGTTATGCTTATGGATTTTTTGTCGCTGTGGGCGATGGCGGAACCTTGCTCACCTCCACCGACGGAATTGTATGGCAGCCCAGGAACAGCCATACCACGAATTCCCTCAACAGTGTGAAGGCGTCTAACGGAATTTTTGTGGTGGGAGGCAATGCTGTATTGCTGCAATCCGATACTGATAATCCACTCCCTGTGAAACTGATCCATTTTGATGTGGTTAAAACAGAGTCCAGTGCAAGTCTTCAATGGAAAACCTCTGAAGAAAGTGACAGCGACCTATTTGAAATTGAACGCAGTACCGATGCCAGATCATGGCTAAAAATTGGAGAATCGAAAGCCTCCGGACATACACAAGGGGTAATCACAAGCTACGCTTTCACCGACAATACACTTTTATCAGGAGACAGTTTTTATCGCTTAAAAATGGTAGATCTGGACGGAAGTTATACCTACAGCCGGATTGTAGGCATTCATCTTGAGGCGGTCGGGGACGTTAAAGTATATCCCAATCCCGTGGTGAATCGCCTGCATTACAGAGCATCGGGTACTGAGAGCGTCAAAGGCGTAACCGTAATGGATATGTCAGGGAGAATCATTTCTATCCCCCATCATGACAGCAAACGAAAGGAAGTTGATCTACAAGCCATGCCCTCAGGTATGTACCTGATTCATATACGGATGGAAAGCGGCAGAAGTTTGGTAAAAAAAGTCATCAAAGATTAAGATCAGACATTTCGTTGTCCAGCGGACAAACACTCTTTTCCAACC
>CAZAVR010000415.1:0-4200 GCA_964488435.1 uncultured Cytophagales bacterium
CTTCAGCCAAAAGGGTGTTCGCTTAGACGTCGAAAAAAAACTACCGGCCTCCACGCTGGCATCAAATGTACCGAATAGCTTACTGTCCTCAGGTTGCGCCAGGCACAGGTTGCACAGCAGGACGCCTATCATGCTAAAACCGAACTTCTTTTTCATAGATGGCCTGTCTCCAGGGCAGCGAAATTTAAGATAAGGCGAAGATGCTCCGGACGGCGGGGAAAGCATAGTTCAAACCACAGCAGCTCCTGAGAAAAAACAAACTGCCAAAACCAAGCATCGCGGATCCCCACTTAAGGAAACCCGCGATGCAATATAGTCAAATGCGATGGTAAAGTCTGATTAGTATCAGAAGGATATCTTCTTGATCGTTCCGTCTCCGTTGCTCAACAAATAATAATCATTGGCACCGTAGCGGATCAGATCCACCGGCTTATCCAGATTGCCCAGCAAATGCGTTCCGTTTTCAGCATTGATCTTACCCGTACCGGACTGGAAACCAGGTGTCGGAGGAGGAGGAGGTTGTACGAAAGTCGCAAATTGCAGGACCACAGGTTTGTTATTCTTATCAAGTTCGAGATGAATAAGGCTGGTAAAACCACTCTTGTAAACACTTATCGTTTTTCCATCAGCAGAAACGCTGTAAACCTGGGATGATCCCTCTACGAAGGGATAACCTGTCAGCGCACTTACCAGATATTTCGTTCCGTCCCAGACAATCGCTGTCGGAACAGCATCCCTTGGAAAAGGAGGTGTAGTTATTCTGCCAAATTCTGCAAAGGAGGAAAGTTCACCGGTGGTTTTGTCACGCTTAATGATCGCATTGGCTCCCGCATCCAGAAGAAGAAGGTGACCGTCTGTCGACTTGATCATATCAATTACATTGGTATTGGAATCCAATGTACTTGGCAATTTTCTGGCAAACTTTCCGATTTCCCGTGAATCGAATGCAGACAGCGTAAGTGGAAGCTCTCCAAAAGTGACAGCAGATACCGCCTTCTTGAGTTTGTAAAGCATTCCTTCAGTGCCATGTGTAAAATACAAAGAGTCACCATCAATATATGGCCTTCCGATGCCTTCTACTGTACCATTAGCCGTAACAGACACCAGGCCGCTGAGTACCGTTTTCTTCTCACCGTCTGTAGAAATAAGCGTCAGTTTGGCGTCGTTAGATCCGGTTCCGGCCTCAGTCACCCAAAGTCTTCCATTGGATTCTTTGGCAAAGCCCATAGGCGCGTTCAATCCTGTTATGAAGGGAGGATCCTGAACGAAGTGATCGTTCATACAAGATAACGTCACTACCGACGTCAGTCCAAAAAGGACATAGCGAAAAAAGGTTGAAGTTTTCTTCATAAATGGTTGCGCTTAATTGTTAATTCTGAATTGAGGTTAAGACGTCGTGTTCCGCTTAGCGAAGGCGGCTCGGGACGAGAATGTAAAAAATCCGGGATGCCATGGCTGGTGATTAACTCCGGTGCAAAACACGTACTATTCAGCGCAACAAGCAAACGGATGGCATGGACAATGCGTGGACAATAGGCGAACAGCCATGTATTTCAGCCGTTTGTAAGTCGCTTTTTCAGCCTGTACCTCGACTTTCTGACCGACTCGGGAGAAATGCCAAGCATATCGGCCATTTTACTGGTACCTACCTCCAGCTGGGTCAAAGCGTAGATGCGCTCGTCGGATTGGGTGATATCCGGGTGTTTTTCCTTGATCTTATCGAGTGCTCCGTCAAACAAAATATTGAAGCTTCGCCTGAAAGCAACCCAGTCTTGCTGAGTAAGCAGCCTTGCATTGGCCAGTGCCGAAAGTGAAGTTTCCAGTTGCTCAGGTGTAATCTGCTGCAGATTGCGCAGCTCATTGAGCTCAGTACTGAGGGTTTCAACCAGCGCATCCTTCTCCTCCATCGCGTGGAGTTGCTTCTTCATGTTGTCTCTGGCATGTTTGGCATCAGCCTGTATGCGCTCCTGCCGCGCGATAAGCGCTTGCTGATTGGCGTGACTGATGGCTTGCTGGCGCGCAGCCTTCACCCGGTTAAGGTAATACAATAAACCCAGTATCACCGCCACCAGGAACACGGCTGAACAAACCAAAAGCCAGCGCAGCGAAGCCGTCTGACTCCTCTGCTTTTCCAATGCCATTTCGGAAAGATGTCGTTCGTTCTCCAGACGTCGCTCGGCGAGCTCGCTTATCATCGAATTATACCTCCCGTCCAACTCATGGGTAATGGCCGACAAACTGTCCAGATACCTGTAAGCTCTCCCAATATCACCTGTCTGCAAATAATACTGATGCCTGACGCTATAATAATATTTATGAAAACCCTCATCGCGCTGCTGTTCACCAAACAAATGTTCTCTTTTTCTTTTCAATTGAATGCGATCGACCTCCTTCAAATAGTATCTCGCGCTGTCAACGGCTTTTAGATGAAGCCAGACCTCCGCAATATTCAAAGCCGCATTTCTCGCCATTTCTAGATTATGCTTATTGCTCCTCTGGTACTTGTAGTCGATCATCATCAGCGGCAAAGCCTGTCTGTAATCCTTCTGCCCGGCAAACACCGAACCAAGATTGCCTGAAGCAAGCGCTATCCACGTCGAATCTCTGTAGTTCTCTGATTTCTGTATAGTTTTCCTGAAATGAAACTCCGCACTGTCGGGTTGCTGAAGGTGCTCATAAGCCAGTGCGAGGGTATTGTACCGCTGAATATCCAGATTTTGATTATACGAAGGATATTTCAGCGACTCTTCCATAAGCTCTTTTACTTTCTTATAGTCACGAAAATAATAGTAGTTGAGAGCCAGATCATGGAGGTATTTGCCTATGTCCGGTATGTTTTCAAAACCCAATTCCCGGAATATCCGTTGCGACTGCAACGTATTTTCAAAAGCTCCGGCATAATTGCCCAGCAGGAAATTTTCCTGCCCTATATAATGTAGACAAATAGCCTCAAACCGCTTGTCTCCCTGCAATTGGTAACGGCCAAGCACAGCTCCGTAAGTCATGATACGCTTATAACAGTCTTTCTGGAACAATGTTGGTGCTACAGAACGGAAATATCGAAGGTAGGCACGGAAATCCTTGTCTTGTCCCGAAGCGGGATATTTCTCTAGGTGGTCAAGGAATGCCGCAAAAGCTTCAGGAGTCTTCCTTACTACGGCGTTAGTATCAACATGAACAGCCAGCTTCCTGATACGTTCCTGATGCGAACCCGATAGAATCTCCCTGCGCCATTTGTCCCAGTCAGCATGACAGGAGAAGCTCCACAAGGAGAAAAAGGCCAGGATGATGAAAAGTTTATTCAAGGTGGAAGTTTAGCGATAATTTGCGCTCAAATTACATAAAAATCAGGAAATAAGTCTTGATTACCCTGTGTAGCATGTAAGATTTGCCTACCCCTTGAAGTGACAACCGTACAACTCGTCGCAAACTCCATACTTCGGGGAGTCGGACATGACCGGTCACACAGCTTCAGTCCATCACTTGTCGAAGTTATACCTGAACTGTTCAGGCACCAGAGGCTTCCACTCAGGGTGCCTTTTCACGTATGAAAATACAAACGGACACAAGGGAATAAATTGATACCCGTTATTTTTCAAGTAATCCAATGTTTTTTCAACAATAGCTGTCCCCACACCCTTGCCGGCGAGTTCCTGCGGACTTTCCGTATGGGTGAGCTTTATGACCTTGCCCTGCTCCAGATATTCTGCAAAAGCCGTATATCCGTCAACTTCCAATTCAAAACGACTCTTCTCTTCATTCCTCACAAGAGGTAGTTTCAAAAATTCTTCTTTCATCTGCCTGCTTTTTAAATAAATGTCTGAATACAACGGCATCTCTCTACCTGCTGATGACCGCTGACTATACCGGATAGTCCGGCAAAACATCCCCCTTCCTTTTGGCATATATTGGATTTATGATAAATAATGCCATTCTCCAGGAAGACGAGACTTCCGATATGTTAACAAACGCGGTTATACATTTTTAAGTGCGGGCTTATTTTGATAGTTTTTCAAATTGGTTTAGTATTGTATTTGCGTGGGCATTTACACTCTTTTACGCTAACGCCCACTTATTAAAATTAATTCTTAATCCACACGATGGAATCCCTTATTATAGATTCAAACCCTAAGATTTTTGTTCTTCTTTCCCTGATATTTTTATTTTTCTATGTAAATCAGCGCTTTATAACGCGAATTC
>CAZAVR010000416.1:0-4186 GCA_964488435.1 uncultured Cytophagales bacterium
CTCGGAGCGCTTTTACTGCTGGAAGGAATCAAGTATGTGGTGAGGGGTGTGTATAACCCCCAGGCCAGTACTACCCAGAGACCGGCTTGAGCACTTCCCTTATCGAGGCCGCTCAGACATATTATCTTAATATGAGTCCTGTTCATGGGATTACGATGGGGTGGAAGTTTCCTTCAATAAGGGATCTTTCGGTCCCTCCCCCTCTATCAACTCTGCCATCGGGTTTAATAATTCCTATATGAGTTTGATAAGCTTTTATTGCCTCAACAATTTTGGTTTGGTTTGTGCCTAAAATCCGGTTAATTCTATCTAATACATATTCTTTATCTTTATCGCTTCCTACCTCCTTCCCATCCTTTCCTAGTCCTACAGCACTACTAATTAATCTTGTTTTTAATTCTCCGGGTAGTGGGATAGCATTTTCTTTCCTACCCCACGGACTAACGTAACCTGCACTACTCATTCCAAAATTCGCATACTGTTCATCCAACGTATATTTGCCCCCTTCGTTCTTATCAAACTTCATTCCTTTACCACCTATTTTCCATTTATCAACTTGTCCTCCTCCTGTTGGAGTTATATCAAAATGCATTAAGTCCATTGGACTGTCCCCCCCCATGAAAATACCCTCCCCACCTAAACATTTTATTGTAATCCTTATAATTTTGCATTTGGTATTCTCTGGCTGCCTGAGCGAGGCGTTCATACATAGAAAAAGCCATAGGATTTCGATTGTTGCCATATTGTTGACCTGTGGGACTCATCGGAAACCCTAAAGGGTCTTTTCCATTGACGTTTTTATAATGATCAAGCCTGTAGTATCTCCCGTCAGGGGCAACAATAGCAATATCAATAGCATATCCCGGGGCATGATTCCCTTTCCCTCCTGTTCGTCCCGCACTGTGAATAAATACGTGATAACCATCTCCCAATGTTCGGGATGCATTTCTGACAATATCAATTAGTGCTGCTTGTTCCTCTTGTTTCCCTATAGTAAAAATAACATTGCCAATTTTAATTCGGATTGCACCTTTTGAATTAGCTTTCATTGCCCCCGCAACTTTTTTCCCTGCGTAAACAGCAGACATTAATGGATTCCGAAAAAACCCGGAAAAAAACTGATCTTTCCTGCTTTCCCCATACCTCACACTCCCCCCTAACACACTCGAAATCTCCCTCTCTAACAAATTCCTTTCCATCCTACCTGATCTTTAAGATTAAACCATTTCCATAACTTTTCCCGGCGGGTTGCACAGGCATTGCAATAGACTTACGCGACACTTTCTTCCTCGCCGAGCCATTTATTAAAAGTTTTCAAATCGCTCCCTATTTCGGACTGCCGGATTTGTCGTGCAGCCAGGCACAATCCCGTAGACGTGTCTTCCACCATCGTTTCACAGCGTGACAATGCCCCAATTTCTCACCCCGTGGCGGCGTGATGTTGTATGCATTCTTAAACCCACTTTTGACCAATTCCTCAGCTTTATTCCACGGGGTGCTTTTAGTCCTTAGATTGGAAGAATGTGCTGCAAAATGATAGTACGATTTACCCGGGTTGGCATTCAACCAGCATCGCAAAGGCGCGTCACCGAAATATTGGCTGTCGAACCCCCAACATTCCACAATATTCGAACTCAGTTGATTTTTAGCCGCCAATATCGCATTGATCGGCCTACCGCCACCTGAGTGTCCGGCCAGGATAATATGTCGTGTGCGTGTGTTAGCCGGCAAAATACCCTCAGACGACATTTTTTGAAAACATGCTTTAATAAACTCATCGAACCGATTCGGCTCCCCCAGAGTACCAAACTGACCTCTATGGCTGGAATTAGCCCCAAGAGTCGGGGCCAATAGGATGGCATTAGAGCCGGCCGCATCGAATTCGGTCCATAAACACTTGAAGTTAACAGTATGCCAGTAATGTTCGATCCCTTTTTTTGCGAAATCTCCCGAATCATTACCGCAGCGCGGAAGAATGTGTCCATGAAAATATACCACAACATCCACGCCATCGGCTCCGGGTCTGAACCCCTTGGGAACGTATACACCAGTTCTGGCAGGCAATTTTCCTCCGACACCGACGCCCAGGTACCTAATAACACCGGGTAGTATATCCCTAAAACCTTGTAAAAAATGATCGTGGGACTCTGTTTGAGGAGTCTGTAATCCGGCACTAAGCTCACGATATAACAGATTGCGTTCCATTTTCTCGGTGTGCTTGTAGTTAAACCATCTCAACAGCTCTCTCCGGTACTGCCGCATAAGCGTTGCGGTAACCCTCTACGAGGCTTTCCACGTCGTCCAGCCATGTGTTAAGGGTGGAACCATCAGCGGAAACATTTAATTGACTTAACTCAGCCGTTTCAATATCCGTCAGCAGGCGATAGCCGTAGGTAGCACAATTGTTATAGATAATAAAACGATTGGCCTCGTTCTGAGTAATAGACCGTTTTGCCACCAGAATATCATAAGCCGCAGGGATAAACTCTTCGACCTCGTCGTATTGATCGGGAATACCAATGTCCTTCCTTATCATGTAGAGCAGGCAGATCGTAGCATGCACGGTGGCAATTCCCAAAAATGCGTTGATCTGGTTCCTTCCATATTGCAGAGGCTCAAATTGCTGTTTCAACAAATTCATGATATCCAGAACAGAGGTTTGGGTAGCCACTGAAGAGCGGGGCTGCCCGCCTGTTTGGATGGCTGTTGCGAGCCGTTTATCATTGTAATACTCCAGCATTTGATTCATAAGTTTTTGAAATGTGCTCATAAAACCTGTATTCCGCTCGCTCGATACGCCGGTGTTATTCTCCAGATCAACACCAAGCACACGTTGATAGGTGGCAACGCGATCACGGAGATTTGAACCGTAACCTGCCCGGTGCAGTGTACAGATCATATCCATGAGTTCAGAATATTTCACCGGTAAGTCGTTATAGTTGATTCGGTTACCGGTCATGGGGTAACGTCCCTGATAGTTGTAGTCGTCCATCAGGGCTCCAAGTATCTTGAATATGCCCATACGCTCGTAATAATAAAGCCAAAGCACAGTACCGGCAGTCAATCCCCGAGTGGCGAAGCTTAGGTCAATGTTTTTGGGATTGGAGTTCAGTTGTATCTTCCTGGTATACCTGAAAAAAGGCGCACAGAAGTAGTTGATCTCCATGTCTTGGCAGTCTTGGGGATCGGTAGCTCCTGTTCGGTTGCTACGCAGCTTCTGGTAATCTGCTTTTGCCTTGTCAAAAATACGTTGAGCTGTTACCATTTCTCCGGCGGTATCGGCAGACGGTTTGAACTCATCCTCTCTCTTTGCTTTTTTTAATCCGTTTTCTGCGTCCAGGTAGGCAAAATACGCGCTATCGAGATTACTTTTAAAGGCAATTTCTGCAATTTTGAGGTCTTCCGAGGTAGTTTTCGTTTTCCCATAAGCTGCCTCAAATGAGTTAAACTCTACATTTTCCTGAAATTTTTTTATGAGAGAATCTTTGGCACCTTTGATTTTGTACTTATTCAATCCGTCAATTAATTCTTTGAATTCAGCGCCACCTCCTGCCTCAAGTTTGGTCTTGAAAGACGTACGCATGTTTTTCCCGTCTTCTGTTGCGGGTTCAGGCAGTTCCAAGGTACCGTTCTCCCATATATGCAACAGCTTCAATCTGGCTAAATTGAATTCATCCATTGCGTCATCATGTGTCTTTTTCGCCATTTTGTACGTTTCTTCTTCGGGCGTGGGACTAGTCCCAGGTTTGGATATCGCCTGCACCTTATAACACGTCTCATCATACTTCACCAATGTAAGACAGTAATTTTCGTCTAAGAATGTTGGCTTAGAGCCGGTGTGTTGCGTCTCAAAATACTCCTTTGATACGAATTTGAGCATTTCATTATACTGACTCCTGATGAGATAAGTTTTGATGTCTTTCCATCGGAATATGTTCTTACGTTCTTTAAATAAATTTTCCATTTTTCTATCTGTTTTAATATTTTAATAAATCAATTTTACTTTTTACTCCCGAGGTGGAATAGCCATTCCTCCATCTTTTTGTCTAATTCATAAGCCTGTACATCGGCATTTTCACGCATCATCCTGAAAGCGGCCAGCTGCACGCCCATAGGAAGATTCCGGAATCCGGGTTCGGAGACTCTGTATATGTTAACCCATGCAGCCACATCCGCCCTCCTACCT
>CAZAVR010000417.1:0-4186 GCA_964488435.1 uncultured Cytophagales bacterium
ATACCAGCGCACATAATCAGGAACGCGACCGCGAAAGGCACAATAACCAGAACCGCGAGCAGATGCTGGACAAGACGAGTGCCATCGCTTTGAATTACATACGTTACGGAGAAACCTCAATCATCGCCCGGCTCTACACCGAGGCTTTCGGTATTCAAAGCTACCTGGTCAACGGTGTCAGAAGCAGTAAATCAAAAGGCAGCAAAATAGCATTTTTCCAACCGCTCACCTTGCTCGAACTGGTAGTCTACCCCAACCGTAAACAAGGCTCCCTCCATCGCATTTCTGAGATCAAGTGCTATCATCCATTCAAAAGTATCCCTTTCACCGTCGAAAAAACGGCCGTAGCTCTGTTTATCACTGAGATGCTTACCAAGTCCCTTCGGGAAGAGGAATCCAACCCACCGCTTTATCAGTTTCTGGAAAGCGCTATCCTTTTCCTCGAACAAGCGGAAACAGGCTATGCAAATTTCCATATTCAATTCCTGGCCAAGTTCGCGTTTTACCTGGGAATGGGTCCTGAAGACAGTTCCGACTTCAGAGATCAGCTTGCAGAACACCGCTTTTCAAACCTCCCTGATGAAACGCAGTTGTCTGCATTAAGCCAACTTTACACCCAACCCTTCGGATGGAAAGTCGCGCTAGGCCGATCGTCCAGGCTTCTGTTGCTTGAGCAGCTTATTTTCTTCTACAAAATACATCTGGAAGCGCTGGGTGAGGTTAAATCCCTGGATGTGTTAAAGGAAACTCTGAAGTAAGCTGCGCCGCCCCCCGTCAACGCATTATTGGATTTACCCAAGAACTCCCATTTATTTTGAAGAGTATACTCAATTGTCTATTTTTGGTAGCCTATTGATATCAGGCGCTATAGAAGATATATTTTCTCAGACCTGAGCGTCTGAATTTTGCTGAACACCACGCTGTTTTTATGTTAAGCCGGGTTGCCAACTCAATTTACTGGACCAACCGCTACATGGAGCGGGTGGAGAACTATGCCCGGTTTATTGGCGTGAACTTTAATCTCGCGCTTGATTTGCCCCCCCAACGTGGACGAACAGTGGGAGCCGCTTCTCATTGCCACCGCGGATAACGCGCTTTTTTATAAGCATCACCAGAAAGCCACAAGGGAAGACGTCATTTATTTTATGACGTTTGAAAGACGGAACCCGAATTCCATCGTTAGCTGCCTGAGTGAAGCAAGGGAAAATGCGAGGACCATCAGGGAAACCATTACCAAAGAAATGTGGGAATGCATCAATTCGCTATATCTGCAAATCAAACAGGCTTCTTTCGAAGACCTGCGGCGTATGGACGAACTGCAGCGGTTTTTTGAAGAAATCAAAAAGAATTGCCAGCTGTACCACGGCATTGTGGATTCCACATTTACCAGAAACGAGGCCTGGCATTTCGGCAGGATGGGGAGGCATATAGAAAGAGCTGATAAAAGCTCAAGGTTCCTGGACGTAAAGTACTTCACCATGAAGCAGGAACACAACAATGCCTCCGGCTCCACTTATGACCTGATGACCTGGACAGCTGTACTGAAGTCTGTCAGCGCTTACAACATGTACAGGCAAACTCACAAGGACCTTACCCCACTCAATATCGTAGGCTTTCTTATCTTAGATCGACTTTTCCCGAGATCCATTGCCTATTGCATGCGCCAGGCTGAGATTTCCCTCTACGCTATCACAGGATCAAACCCTGACAAGGGCTACAATAACGACGCCGAAAAAAAACTCAGCCGGTTGCGGTCAGAGATCGAGTATTACGAGGCGGAAGATATTTTCAAAACAGGCCTTCATCAGTTCCTGGATGATTTTCAGATCAGGAACAATGAAATAGACGATGCCATATTTGATTTGTATTTCGGATTAAAGCCGGTTTCTCCGGGTTCACAAAGCCAGGTCAGCGCCCAATAAAACATTGACCATATTATATATTTTCCCTTCTCTATTCTTTAAATATCAGGAATAAGTAATTTTGAAGCTCAATCATATATAATTTACTTCTGTGGCACTAATAAAATCTATTTCCGGAATCAGGGGAATCATCGGTGGGAAAGCCGGAAAATCGTTAACGCCAATCGATATTGTGAAGTTTTCTGCAGCGTATGGCACCAGGCTCGCCAGAAACAGCAGTGGCCATATTAAAGTAATTATCGGAAGAGACGCCCGGCTTTCAGGTGAAATGGTTAGTAATCTGGTGGCCTCTACACTAAGAGGACTTGGGATTCATATTGTTGATTTAGGACTTTCTACTACACCCACTGTCGAGATGGCCGTGATTCACGAGCAGGCGAACGGCGGGATTATCCTCACCGCTAGTCATAATCCTATCCAGTGGAATGCATTGAAACTTTTAGATCACAATGGAGAATTTATTTCTGCCGAAGCCGGCGCCGAAGTACTCCGCCTTGCCGAAGAAGAAGATTTTGATTTTGTTGATGTAAAAAAACTCGGCTCTTACACGACAGACGATTCCTGGCTGGACAAACATATAGAAAAGATCCTCGCCCTGCCCCTGGTGGACCAGGATGCCATAGAGGCTGCCGGCTTCAAGATTGTAGTGGACGCCGTTAATTCAACAGGAGGAATGGCCATACCGGCGCTCCTTGAGGCTCTCGGCGTAAAGAGTACGCATATCAAAAAAATTAACTGCGAACCTACAGGTAACTTTGCCCACAATCCTGAACCACTTCCTGAGCATTTGCACGAAATCAGCAATGAGTTAAAAAACGGCTCCTATAATCTGGGGATAGTGGTTGACCCTGATGTGGACAGGCTTGCGCTCATCTGTGAGGACGGGTCTCCTTTTGGAGAAGAATACTCTCTCGTAGCCGTAGCAGATTACGTGCTAAAGCACACACCGGGAAACACCGTATCCAACCTTTCGTCATCGGCCGCCCTCAGAGATGTGACGCTGAAGGCCGGAGGATCTTATGCTGCCTCGGCTGTCGGAGAGGTAAACGTGGTAAACCTGATGAAAGAAACCCAGGCGGTCATTGGCGGCGAAGGGAACGGAGGCATCATTTATCCCGAACTCCATTACGGGCGTGATGCCCTTTTAGGGGTGGCCCTCTTCCTGACGCACCTGGCGAAATCAGGTAAATCTGCCCTCGCTATGCGTAAATCATATCCGAGTTATTATATCTCCAAGAATAAGATCGAACTCACACCTGATATAGATGTGGACGATGTACTGCTGAGAATAAAAAAACGCTACGGCAAACACCCCATCAATACAGCAGATGGCATCCGCATAGAATTCGACAAGGAATGGGTACATCTGAGAAAATCCAACACAGAACCCATTATCCGAATCTATTCGGAATCCGAAACCAATGCCACGGCAGAAACGTTAGCCAATAAGCTGATATCAGACATTAAAGAAGTGATCTCAGCCCCTAAAGACTGATGAAAGCTTTTCTTGACAATGCGGCAACTACCCGGCTGGACCCGGAAGTTCTGGATGTTATGCTTCCCTTCCTGACGGATCATTTCGGGAATCCTTCGTCTATTCATGCGGATGGACGAAGGGTTCGCTCAGCCATAGAACGGTCCAGAAAGGCCATTGCCGAAATACTGAATGCAGCCCCTGCGGAGATATTTTTCACTTCCGGCGGCACAGAAGCCGATAATACAGCCATCAGAGGAACTATCGAGTCCTACCAGGTAAAACACGTCATTTCTTCACCGCTGGAACACCACGCCGTGTTGCATACACTGCAGCATCTGGAAAAGCTCGGCACCATCGCCCTGAGTATGGTGCACGTGGATGAAAAAGGGGTACCGGACCTTGACCACCTTGAACAGCTGATGGAACAACATCCCCGATCGCTCGTTTCTCTCATGCACGGGAACAACGAGATCGGGAATCTCCTTGATCTCCAGCATGTAAGTATGCTTTGTCACGAGCGCGGTGCCGTGTTTCATTCGGATACGGTACAAACAATGGGACATTACGTACATGATCTGCAGAAAATAAAAGCCAATTTCATCGTAGGCGCCGCACACAAATTCCACGGCCCCAAAGGAATAGGGTTCCTCTATATAAGCCCCGGCACTAAAATCCCCCCCTTCCTGCACGGCGGCGCGCAGGAACGCAATATGAGAGGAGGCACAGAAAATGTGTACGGCATTGTGGGTCTTGCCAAAGCATTGGAAATCGCCTACCGCGACATGGC
>CAZAVR010000418.1:0-4169 GCA_964488435.1 uncultured Cytophagales bacterium
AAAGTTCTTATATAATCAAGATGCAGCAGTACGCCAGCCTTACCAACAGTGCCAACCATGATGAACCGTAAAAACATGTCTCTTTTACCTCTCGGAAGTCTTTCTATGACCGATCGGGTAGAAAACATTCTTCGTCAGTATTTTGAAGAAAACCGCTTCAGGCCAGGCGATCCGATCCCGAATGAAACAGAGATCGCGCAAAAATTGAATGTAAGCCGCAATGTGGTGCGTGAGGCATTAAGCCGGTTCCGTATGCTAGGCATGATCGAAGCCAAACCCAGACGGGGCATGGTAATGGCTCAGCCTGATTTACTCACCGGTATTGAAAAAGTATTAAATCCGCTCATTCTCAGCAAAGACAATCTTAAAGATGTGTTTGAAATGAGGTTGATCCTGGAAATGGGTATAGCGGAATTCATCTTTGCGCGAAAAACGAAAAAAGACCTTCAGGAACTGGAAGCTATAGTTGCCAGGCAAAAGGATCCTTTCGTGGTGACCAAGGAAGAAGAGATCGCCTTTCACGGCAAGCTTTATTCCATGACCGGCAATGAGACCTTTACCCGATTTCAGATTCTGCTCATGCCGGTATTTAATCATGTTTTCTCCGGATACTACGACAAGGTAGGCAAGAAAGAGGCAAGCTATCGGGTTACCCATGACGACCTGGTAAAAATTCTGGAAACCGGCACACCAGATGAGTTCCGAAAAGCCATGTTTGTTCACCTGGAGCCTTATTTTAAACAAAGCATCATTCCCTAAAGAGATTCGTTTGCACCATTCGCGCCGCCTGAGAAATTTTCCTTATTTTTGAAGTCAACCTGGACCTGCTGTCCCGGGATACGCCATCAAACAAAGTTTTTATGTTTTCGAAGTGTTTTAATACGTCCGGGCGAACCGTTCGTGATTTTTTTGTCATTTTAATTTTTCTGCTCATGTCAGATCTCTCTCATGAAGTCAAAGCCATAGTAGCGGCCCCTTTGGAAGGACGCTGGGATATAACGATAACCATAGACGGCAAAAAAACTTCCCTCCTGGCTTGAAGTGAGGCACTCCGGCTACAAAACGCTGGTAGGACAGTTTGTTGGAACATCCGGCAGTGCGAGACCGGTCTCCGTTGTGCATTTCAAAGATAATGAGTTTTCATTTGCCATCCCTCCACAATGGGAGTCCGGTGCGGCTGACATCAAAGTAAAAGGTACGCTCCACGAAGATAAAATTTCAGGAACGCTTACATCAAGCGAGGGAAAAGTTTATTCATGGACGGGAGAGCGGGCGCCTTCTTTGCGCCGGACCACTGCGGTAAAGTGGGGCAGCCCTCAAAAGCTTATCCAGAATAATTCGCTCAATGGATGGAAACCGCTGGCAGGGGAAAATCAGTGGGTGGTCAGGGACGGCGTGCTCACCAATCCCAAGTCAGGAGCCAACCTGATGAGCGAAGCCAAATTCAACGATTTCAAATTGCATATTGAATTCCGGGTGCCCAAAGGAAGCAATAGCGGCGTGTATCTGAGAGGCCGGTACGAGATTCAGGTGACGGACAGCAAAGGAATGGAGCCCGCACTGGATCAGCTTGGCGCTATTTATGGATTCATCTCTCCTCTTGAAATGGCAGCCAAAGCCGCCGGAGAATGGCAGACCATGGATGTCACCCTGATCGGAAGACAGGTTTCAATTGTACTCAATGGCAAAACAGTCATTCATACCCAGGAAATCCCGGGAATTACAGGAGGGGCGCTGGACAGCCAGGAGGCTTTACCGGGACCATTGATGATCCAGGGAGACCACGGCGCGATCGAATACCGGAACATCGTGGTTACACCGGCGTTGTGAGCTGGATCTGACCTGAAACAAGACTTCGCTTAAAAAGCATCCGCTCCATGGGCTTCCCCTCAAAATATCTACTTTTCTCTGCCACAATGTTCATTATGGCAGCCGCGGGTTTCATAGTGAAGCTGGAGGACCATAAAGACACGATGGCTTTAGAAAGCGTATCATCCATCCCCGTATGCGGAATACCTCTGAATGGAAAGATAACAGCTACCGCAAATGGCAAATTCATTTCCCCTCTGCCCGGATGGGGTGATTATTCCTTTGCCACATCGCTTGATGACGACAGCGCGCGTTTTTACTTTGACCAGGGAATTTCCATGTACTACAGCTACCACATGAAAGAGGCATTGGCTTCTTTCAGGGAAGCTGCGAGATTTGCTCCTCTTCATCCGATGGGTTACTGGGGCCAGGCACTGGTGATGGGGCCATACTACAATGCCGCACACACTTACACGATTCCGGAAGGCATTCCCGACGTACTGTCTAAAATGACCGAATACGCCGGGAAGGGTACGCCCAAAGAACAAGACCTGATCAGGGTAATGAGCCTAAGGTACCCTTCTGTCATTCAACCCGGAAAAACCAGAACACTTGACCAGGATTATAGTCTGGAAACAAAAAAACTGATCGCTCAGTACCCGGACGATGCCGACATAAAAATGCTTTACATTGATGGGATCATGTTGATGCATGCCTGGGACTTCTGGGACCCGGATGGCACTGCGAGGGAATGGACACCCGAAATCATGACACTTTGCGAAGAAGTATTAAGAACAGCGCCTAAACATCCTGCTGCCCTTCATTACTATATTCATCTTACGGAGGCGTCCAGGAATCCCCGGCTTTCACTTCCCAACGGAGATGCACTGCAGTCCCTTTTTCCGGGTGTAGCCCACATGGTACACATGTCCAGCCATACTTACCAGCGAAACGGATTATACAGCAAGGGTGTAGAGGTTAACGACCTTGCGGACGCCGCGTTAAAAGACTATGAATCCAGAGCCAAAAACCTTTCTCTGAGCCGGCAGTCCTCGCATTATTATGCCGTCCAAACCTACTGCGCGCTTTCAGGAGGCATGTACAGGGAAGCCATGCGCAGCGCCCTCAGATGCCGCGAAAGCGTGAACCCTTCTGACCAGAATACCTACGACCAGTATCTTTTCATGTTGCCGGCGCTGACAAGGGTGCGTATGGGAAAATGGAACGAGATACTCGAAGATACGCTGACATTGCCATCGGGATGGATATATGCCGGGATCCTGCAACATTTCACCAAAGGCCTCGCATTAGTTAACACAGGCCAGATTCAACCGGCATCCGAAGAATTGAACATGCTGAGGGCTAAATCGACTGAACCCCTATTGAAAAAGAGGAGAATACCTTTCAATGCTCCTTCTCAGATGACCGCAATCGCAGAAAATATCCTGGAGGCTGCGATTTACTTTTCTCAAAAAAAACATGATGAAGCTTTTGCCTCCCTGGAAAAAGCAATTTCAATAGAAGATCAATTGATATACACTGAGCCCCATGACTGGCCTTTGCCTGCCAGGCAGTTTCTCGGGTACTTCCTTTTGCAACTGAAACGACCGGAGACAGCAGAAAAAATATATGCGCAGGACCTTCTTGTAAACCCGGGTAACGGCTGGTCTATGCTCGGCATGTACCAATCCAAACAAGCGCTTGGCCTGACCTCTGAATCACATACCTTTCAAGACGGCTACCGGCTTGCTTTTTCGGGCAGCACACTGATTCCTACCGCTTCGGTTTACTGGAGCAGATAAGCAGAGGCCTGGCACGCCGACCGATCACCGGAGAGATTACTCCACCTGATTGCGAGAGATCCTTTTATTTCAAAAAGACTTGTTTTATCCAAAAAAAGGACGTATCTTTATTAGATAGGCTCTTAGTATCCTGCTTCTGCACTGGTTCTTTTTTCAATTTCTCCTGTCCAATGGTATTAAATCACAACCAGCCACTACATGCTAAGCCTGACTGACAATTATTAAAAAATTTCATATAAAAATGAAACTTTCAGGGTAAAATTTATCATTAACCCGCTTTTCAACCCAGAAGCACTCTCCAACGCTGAAAGTAACCGATTATAACAATACCTGTGAACCTACAAAAGTCAGACAGCGAGCTTTGGGAGGGCTTAAAAAAGGGCTACCGCGACGATTTCGCCCAAATTTATCGCCAACATATATCAGGCTTGATTAAGTATGGATACCGCATCACGAGCGACAGCCTGCTGATTAAAGACAGCATCCACGACCTGTTCCTCTATTTATGGCAGCAGCGTGAACGTATTTCAAGTACCGACTCTATAAAGTTTACCTTTT
>CAZAVR010000419.1:0-4164 GCA_964488435.1 uncultured Cytophagales bacterium
ATCCTGCCCGAAAGTAAGTCCTCCAGATGAGAATCGATCAGCTCGAAATAGCATTCCGTGATTTCTGTCTTCCTTTCTCTATTGTGGTTTGCTTTAAGTTCTTCCATCTTTCCTGGTCGGGACCATTCACGCTCCTCATCGGGTGCCTGCCGGGAGCTGAACTGTATGAGCAAATTTAAAGACAAACCATTTTGGGTGCAACAAATAAGCCCTATAAGCGCCTTTACAAAAAGCTGAGCCGTTGATATGTTTATAACCGACTACTAATGGTGGAAATTGTATAGATGAGCCGCTTAAGAAAATTGTATTTTCAGATGATAGTATTCGTCTTGCAGATGAAAGACGCGCCTGGTTCTATTTCAATTTTTTAGGAGTAAGAGAAATCGAATATCGAATTGAAACAGATGCAGAAAGCCTATACTTCAAACCCGTGACTGAGGAGGGGAAATTAGTGGTTAAATTCTCTCCCGCTAATCCGATTGGTGGCAGCGCAATAACCGACCCGGAGGAAGCAGAAAGATACATAACAAAAAACGGGCGAATCACGAACGATGGATTTAGCTTGATTTCGTACAGCATAGTTGCTGCTAGTGGATCAAGGGTTTCAAATACTACAGTAAATTATCTGGATCTTAACTATCTCCGGTCCGAACTTTCTGATGAGGGAATATTGGGGGACGCAATCCTTCTCTACGTAGAAAGAGAAACATTTTTTAGAAGAGTAGGAATGTAATCTTCCGGAAGGTTGTCGGGCTACATATTTTTACGTATTTCTGTTACAGCGTCGACAGAAATCTCAAATGCCCAGGCTATTTGTTCGTCAGAAAGCAGAGACAGCTTCACAAGATTTCGAATTGTCTTTTCTCGTCCTTCCTTTAACCCGAGCCCCCTGCCTTTCTCTACAAAAACGCCCTTGATTGTCTCGTTTGGAACTATCTTCGTACTTATTCCGGCCAAATAGTCATTAGAAACTTCAAGAATCCCGCAAATTTCAACAGCGGAATACCCGATCCGGAGCATGTTCCTGGCTATCTCATCATTTGCCGCGTCAACACCCTCCCGGAAACCATCCGGGAAGCCGCTCTGCCAACCTTGTTTACGTAAGTAACGCGCAATACTCGTTTTGCTATTTTTTTTAGTGCTGCGCATTTGGTCCGCGATTTCAGCCTCCTGCGATTGGAGAGGAACCTCTAATACACTCAGCAAATAGTCGCTCGTAACTTGGAGGATCACGCAAATTTCGGCGCCCGCGTACCCGGTCTGGATCATGTTACCCGCAAGTTGATGAATCCTGTAGGATCGCCCTTTTCGGCGCCCGGCAGATATGCCTTTCCGATGGCCTTCCTCCCGGAAGTTTTCGGCCACTTTACCCATTGCCTGTTTGACGCTTTCCGGCAAAGCTGCCATTTGTTCGGATAATGAGCGTGTTTCCATTATTTCTTGCTTTTATTTAGTTTAACCTCATTGATCTACCAGTTGGTATGATATCTCCGTTTTTTTTATAGTGATATCTGCAAGAGTCAATAAATATAAGCCATACCGGGAAAAGAGCCTTTAATCGCATGGGGATAAAATACCTGTTGCCGGTTCTGTAGTATACCTTGATGAAAATTGAGGTACGTCCCTCCCTTGCCTTCTCCCCCGGAATCCCTATCTTAGCCCCCATCAAAAACTATACTTTCCTGTTGTTTGCCTTACTTTTCATACTATACCTCTGTACTTTATCAAAGAAGAGAATACTACTATGCTTTCAGTTTCCCCACAACCCGCAAGGTTTATTGATCCTTTATCAGATTTCGGATTTAAGAGGCTCTTCGGTAGCGGGCCCAACAAAGAAATCCTCATCGACTTTTTGAACCAGCTATTCAAGGGACAAAAAGTGATCCGCGACCTGACCTACAACACTACAGAAAAATACGGTGACGACGAGAAATCCAAAAAGGTACTATTCGACCTGCTATGCACCTGCGACAACGATGAACAGATTATCGTGGAAATGCAGCGCGCCGAGCAGCCGTACATCAAGGAGCGGGCTGTCTTCTATCCTTCAAGGCTCATTTCAGAACAGTTGCCTAAAGGGAAGAAAAGCTGGAATTATGCCTTAAAAGGGGTGTACCTGGTCGCCTTGCTGGAATTTGAGATAGAGACCGGGAGCGAGGAGTATCTTCATGATTACTGCCTCACAAACCGGGCGACAGGGGAAATATTTTACGACAAGCTGGGATTTAAGTTTATCGAATTGCCTAAATTTACGAAGGCCGAGCACGAGCTGGAAACGGATCTGGACCGCTGGTTGTTCCTGTTGAAGAACCTAAGCCGGATGGATAAGATCCCGGTGTTCCTGCGGAAGAAGGTCTTTCAGAAAGTGTTCAAAATAGCAGAGATTAGCAGTCTAACCAAAGAAGAGCGTATGTTATACCAAACAAAAGAGCAGATCGAATTCGACTATCAAAGCTCCATAGAATTTGCAGCAAAGAAGGCTGCCGATAAGGCCCGGCTGGAAAGTACCGAAAAGATTGTCCGCAATCTGGTAAGGTCTTCCAATCTTACCAACGAACAGATAGCCGGTGCAACTGAAGTGACAGTTGGGTACGTGGCCAGGATACGTGAGTCGATCAAGGGTAATTAGTAACCTAACCAAAGAAGAGCGTATGTTGTACCAAACAAAGGAGCAGATTGAATTCGACTATCAAAGCTCCATAGAATTTGCAGCAAAGAAGGCTGCCGATAAGGCCCGGCTGGAAAGTACCGAAAAGATTGTCCGCAATCTGGTAAGGTCTTCCAATCTTACCAACGAACAGATAGCCGGTGCAACTGAAGTGACAGTTGGGTACGTGGCCAGGATACGTGAGTCGATCAAGGGTAATTAGTAACCTAACCAAAGAAGAGCGTATGTTGTACCAAACAAAAGAGCAGATTGAGCGGTCCGCCGCCGCGGGTTGATTATCAAAGCTCCATAGAGTTTGCAGCAAAGAAGGCTGCCGATAAGGCCCGGTTAGAAGGAGCCGAGGCAAAAACCGAAGAGGCCGTCCGTAATATGATCCTGAGGAATTACGCTGACAAAGAGATTTGTGAGGTACTCGAAGTGACGCCTGACTACGTAGCCCGGATACGTGAGGCGATCAAAAGCGAAACCTCCCTAAATCCGTAATTATAGAGAAAGACCGCCACGAATTCACGAATTAAAAAAAACAATTCGTGCATTCGTGGCCCCTCTCCGGTGGCTGAGCTTGTCGAAGCCAAATTGAGGTACGCCCCTCCCTTGCTTTCTCCCCCGGAATCCCTATCTTAGCCCTATCAAAAAATACTATATTTGTCACTAGGGAAATGCTCGGCATCAAGCAAGACGCCCTAGCCTGGGAGCTGGGCGAAGACTGGAACCAGCAGAAGGTATCGCTCATCGAGCAGAAGGAAGCCATCGACGACGCCATTCTATGAACTCCCCTAACTTTGGCTCTGTGCACTTTCATCCTATAGAAAAGATCATAGAGCTGCATGATCAAAAGATTGCGCTTTACGAACGGATGATAAAGGAGAAGGATGAGATGGTGGGGAGGATGGAGCGGTTGATGGGTGGAAAGTGATTCTTAAATTGAGACTGTAAATTGAACTCTGTCCAAAAGTTTTAACTTTATGGACAGGATCATGGAAAAGACGGAATTCGAACAAATGCGCGACAAGGCGCTGGAACAGTTGATGAAGGAAATTTCTCAAAACCGTAAATCGTCCAGTCTGGGTCAGCGTTTTTAAAACTAAGAAGGAAAGTCTTATCGCTGTCGGTCGGTCAGACTCCTGCTGACAACGCTAACAAGGCGTGTTCTAACCGCTTCATATTCCTCGTAGGTAAACTCCTCATCACTCATTCCCGAAAACTGTGTCGATAGTGCGGAACGCTGATCCTGAAAATGCGGCATGATTAATTCGTGAATAGGCCGGTCGCTTCCCAATAAACAGTAGATGAAACCTTTTCGGATTTCGTCAGAAAAAAACCCTCGTTTTCCAAAAGATGCTTTACATCGAAGAAATCGCGGGGATGTTGCCGATCCAACGCTGCACAAATCTTCCCTCCGTAGAGTTGCGCCAGCGGAACGACCGGTACCGTGACAAAGGCTTCAAAATCCGATTGCGCTTTCCCGCACAACGTCCGTTCCCGGGTCTCTGCAA
>CAZAVR010000420.1:0-703 GCA_964488435.1 uncultured Cytophagales bacterium
GATTTCCCTGAAACAACCGTTAACCTACATGAAAAAAATAATTATTCTGATTTTTGGCCTGATCGCACCATACCTGACTTTCGCCCACCGAACTGCCGAGAACATCCTCGATACAGAAGCGGGAACGGCCGTTGCCCTTTCGAAAATCGGCGGAGAGCTGGGAAGGTTTGTCAACAAAGCGGAGGGCCTCAAAGTATTGGAACGCGCCTTGCACAAAGCGCATGATATCAAAAACAGAGGCTATCGCGAGGCAGCACTGGCGCATATTGCCGTTGAATTTGCAACACTTGATGAAATAACAAAAGCCATCGGGATTACCGTCGCATTAAAGGACAAGCACCTGGTAAGTACCAACCTGGGCAAAATCGCCCAGAAATTATCGGTTACCGATCTCAACGAAGCACGGAAAATATTGGGAAAAGCAATAGAGACCGCGAGACAAAATCCAGAGAAAAGCGAGATCCCCGCCATCCTGGCCGAACTCTCGGGAAAACTGATCAAGCTGAAGCAGCCTGAAGAAGCCAATGCCCTGCTGGACGAAGCAGTGGCAAAAGCAGAAAAGCTAACAGATGCGCCCCTGTTCGACCAGCTGCAGGCCTATGCGGAAATCGGGGCCAACCTTATTGCTGCAGGACAGAAAGAAAGAGCCTTTGCCCTTTTCGACAAAGCATATAATCTATCGCCAAAACTGAAGGACCCATTC
>CAZAVR010000420.1:735-1093 GCA_964488435.1 uncultured Cytophagales bacterium
TTGCCATGCTTGGCGGAGAACTGGCCGAAAAAGGACAGCCTGAAAAAGCGATTGTGATGCTTAAGAAAGCACTACCCCTCGCAGGACAGATCAAAAACGCGTCCCGGAAAGAAGATGTGCTCAGCGAAATCGCCCGGAACTTCAGTCAGGCCAAAGATTTTCAATCGGCAACGTCCATATCCGGTGAAATCCGCGATGCTTATTTTATGGCAGAGGGACTTATCCGTACTGCCAAGAACCATGCCAAAATCAAGCAGAACGAGGAAGCCTTTCAGTTGCTCAATACTTGTGTAGAAAAGTCTGAAGGCATCGCTTCGGCACAGAAAAAAAGCATGATATGGGCAAAAGTAGCTTCTGA
>CAZAVR010000420.1:1103-4155 GCA_964488435.1 uncultured Cytophagales bacterium
TGAGCTGGCATCTATAGGTAAGACAAAGGAAGCATCCGCTTTGTTAGATAAGGCTTACAAATCTCTGGGATAAGGATACGGCAGGTCGCTCTGAAAGGTGGGCGGCCTGTCGGTTCTGTCTTTTCAAAATAGCATTACGCATTGTTTAATCATGGCAAAAAAGTCGAACAAGAATCAACTGAAATACTGGCTGGGGAAAATCCATCTCTGGGGCGGACTCGTTAGCGGTATCGTGGTATTTATCGTTTCTGTCACCGGATGTCTTTATGTATTCGAAGAGGAGATCCGGAACCTCACACAGAAGGAATTCCGGTTTGTTTCGCCGGAAAATAGCCCCAAAGCCTCGTTAACCACCATATCCGACAATCTGAAAGCTGAATTCCCCGACAAAAAGATTGAACAGATCCGTATCTATGCCGATCCGTCCAGAACGGTGATGGCGAAGATGGTCAACGCCAGGGAAGCCTATAAAAAAGACGAAGACAAAATCGAAAAACAGGCTTATGTCGTCCATCCTTACAGTGGAAAGGTAATGGCCAGGAAAAACCTGGAGCATGATTTTATGCACTACGTAGAAAAAATGCACAAAAGCCTGTTACTCGGAGAAACCGGCAAATGGATCATAAAGGTAAACATCGTGGTATTCCTGGTGATGTTGTTGTCAGGTCTGTACCTGTGGTGGCCCGGAAAGAAAAACCAACGCAAAGCCGCTTTCAACCTGAAACTAACCGGGAAATTCCAGCTGATCAATTACAGTTTTCATAATACACTCGGATTCTACTTCCTGCTCCCTCTGATGATCATTACGCTGACGGGAATCTGGTGGGCGATAAAACCCACACAAAAATGGACCTATGCGGCATTAGGTGATCAGATGAAAAAGGAGAAAAAACTAACCTCTACGCCCGTAGAAGGAAAGTCGTTTACACCGGATATGGCCTTTGCACAGGTAACCGGCCAGTATCCCGGATGGAACGAAGCCCATGTGAATTTTGCAAAAAATGCAAAAGAGCCGGTAAAGATAAATCTGAAGTACCCGTACGAGGTTTACAAAAAACACAATGTGTTCGAATTTGACCAGTATTCAGGAAAATTGCTGAGCGCTGAACTCTACGCGAACTATTCGACCCCGGACAAGATAAAACATGCCAACCGGGATTTACACACGGGTCAGAACTATGGCATTATCGGAAAACTGATTGCGTTTTTTGCAAGTCTGTTTTCCGCGACACTGCCTGTTACCGGCTTCCTGATCTGGTATCAACGCAAATACAAAACAAAACCTGTCAAACAAAGAATTCCCCAGCCGGCTTCCGTTCAGCCGGTCGCTGCGCCGCGTCGGGTGCCTGTGCGACGTCAGCCCGTGGGTGCTAAAATATAGGTACTACGGTTTTTTCCGGCTCTTTCGCAAACGAACCTTCTGGCAGGGTTCGTTTTGCTTTTTCACTTACGGCCCTTCCTGCTTTGAACAGAAAAAAAACTACCGAATCTTTGGATTTACCAATTTTTCTTGCTAACTTTCTATATTAACCCTATCCTATTTCCTCAAGAAACTGTATCTGATTCAGATCAAAAGGAGTTTCCTGGTACACGAAGTAATTGAGCCAGTTGCCGAACAGAAGATTGGCGTGACTTGCCCAGCGGACCACAGGTTCATTACGGGGATCATCACCGGCGTAGTAGTTGCCGGGTATTTCAATGGACAAACCCTTTTCGACATCACGCATGTATTCCTCGTGTAAAGTCAGCGGAGCGTACTCCGAATGTCCGGTCAGGTAAAACTCGCGTCCACCCCTGGAAGACAAAATGGCCGGCCCCGCTTCAACGGATGCCGAGAGTACAGAAACCCCCTGCGCTTTGGCCACATCCTCTGCCAATATGGTCGTGTGGCGGCTATGGGGAATATAGAACTCGTCGTCGAAACCACGGAAAAGCGGATACTTTTTATCCGTAACCGTGTGCCTGAAAACACCAAACATTTTTTGCGTGAGGGGCACTTTGGGGATATCGTAGAAATGATAAAGCGCGGCCTGGGAAGCCCAGCAAATATAAAGCGTGGAGGTCACATGCGTCCTCGCCCATTCGAAAATCCTTGAAACCTCCTCCCAATAAGTCACCTCTTTGAAATCGAGATGTTCCACGGGTGCGCCCGTAACGATCATCCCGTCGTAAAAGTGATCCCTGACCTCTCCGAATCCCTTATAAAACATCTCCAGATGTTCCTGGGAAGTATTTTTGGATGTATGTGTATCCAGTCTCAAAAACTCCACCTCCACCTGCAGCGGATTGTTGGAAAGCAGTCGAACGAAATCCGTTTCGGCCGATATTTTGAGCGGCATCAAATTCAGAATCAACACCTTAAGCGGTCTGATATCCTGCAGATCCGCTCTGAGATCACTCATTACAAAAATATTCTCCTTTTTGAGAAGCTCTATCGCTGGAAGATTATCTGGTATTTTAACTGGCATAACTTTTCTCTCTTTCCTTTTCAGGCCGCAAATTTACGAATAAAAACGGTCAGGAAATAGATGACTAAAGAGAGCGGTTGGATTTGATCCGAAGTCCCGATAGATGATAAAAAATCAAAAAAGAAAAAGCCTGTTGAAATCCAGGTAGCCCAGGTTGGATGAATATCCTATCCAGCTCTACCACCTGGTCCCAAACAGGCTCTTATAAATATCCGACTACCACCAGCCCCCTGCGGCCTCATCGTTACCGGGCGAAGAAGGAGGAGGCGTCGGTGTAGTAGTACGTCTTATCTGTTCAACGGAAACTTGCTTCTTCCTGACGAGGGGCAACACCTTGGGTTTTTCAGTTATCGGTAAAGACGACACACTTCTCTCTATCACCTCTACTTCAGGTACATGTCCATTACCGAGTAGTTTCTCTGCATGACGGAGTTTTGCCTCCAGCTGCATTTCCGGAACCTCGTCAACGATTGACAAATCACCGTTGAAAATAGCACCGGACTCTACCAGCACGGTTTTGGCCGTAACATTCCCATCGATTATGGCGGTCGACGCAATAACTATCTCTGATTTACAGGTAATAT
>CAZAVR010000421.1:0-4153 GCA_964488435.1 uncultured Cytophagales bacterium
AAACGTTTATCGTGGTATCGAATTTGAAGACGAAATGGTAGAGCTTTTCAACCACAGTATTTTTGATCTTGCATCTAAAGCACCTTCTATTGATACCCCTTTGCACGGGTTTCTGCCTTTCAAACATATAGACCATTTACACCCGGATGCCGCGATAGCCATCGCTGCTGCGAAAGACGGAAAGAAAATCACCCGGGAACTATTCAATGGTACCATCGGGTGGGTAGACTGGCAACGTCCGGGTTTTGATCTTGGCCTTAAGCTCAGGGCTTGCCTGGAGGAAAGTGCTATGGAGGGAATTAAACTCAGAGGAATTATGCTCGGCTCCCACGGACTATTTACCTGGGGAGATACCGCTTACGAAAGCTATATCAATACCTTGGAGGTAATAGAAATATGTGCCGATTATCTCGAAAAAAGCTATGGCAAAAAAGGAGAAGTATTCGGCGGACAGAAAATACAAAGCCAGGAAAAAGAAAATCGCGCGACACAAGCCGCGGCTCTTGCTCCTGTTCTTCGCGGATTTTGTTCCGGCTATACCCGGATGATCGGACATTATACAGATGATGACCGTGTACTGGAATTTATCAATTCCAATGATCTCCTGCGACTGGCCCCCCTGGGAACATCCTGTCCGGATCACTTTCTTCGTACAAAGATTTCCCCTCTCGTACTCGAGCTGGGGCAGGACGAAGACCTTTCCGACACCAATGCGCTCAAAAGCAAGTTGGCCCCGGCCTTTGAGGAATACCGGCAGATGTATACGGAGTACTACAAAAGCTGCAAGCATCCTGACAGCCCCGCCATGCGTGACCCTAACCCGGTAGTTATTCTGTACCCGGGTATTGGTATGTTTACTTTTGCCAAAGACAAGCAAACTGCCAGGGTCGCTGCAGAATTTTATATCAATGCCATCAACGTCATGAAAGGGGCCGAGGCTATAAGTGAATACACGTCTTTACCCCGGCAAGAGGCCTTTAATATCGAATACTGGCTACTGGAAGAAGCCAAATTGCAGAGAATGCCCAAACCCAAGCCGCTTTCGGGAAAAATTGCCCTGATTACAGGAAGTGCAGGCGGAATAGGAAAAGCCATAGCCAGGAAATTCACGCAGGAAGGCGCTGTAGTGATACTTAACGATATTAATTCCGAGCGGCTGAGTGAGGCACAAGCTGAATTTCACAAATCATTCGGGCGTGACTCTGTGGCCACTACCCTACTGGATGTGACCAATGAACAAAGTATCGAGGACGCTTTCAAAGCCGCGGCGCTGGCCTTCGGTGGTATAGATATTATTGTCAATAACGCCGGTATAAGTATATCCAAACCTTTGACGGATCATTCAACCGGAGACTGGGATAAGCTCTATGATATCCTCGTCAAAGGACAATTCATAGTTTCCAGAGAAGCGGTGAAAGTGCTTCGCAAACAGGATTTGGGTGGTGATATCATCAATATCGTGTCGAAGAACTCGCTGGTTTCTGGCCCTAACAATGCCGGGTACGGTTCTGCCAAAGCAGCTCAGGCGCATCTTAGCCGTTTGCTTGCCGCAGAGCTGGGCCCCGATAAAATAAGGGTAAATACAGTAAACCCCGATGCCGTTATTGCCGATTCCAATATCTGGGCGGGAGGATGGGCAGAAGGACGGGCCAAAGCTTATGGGATTTCAATTGAGGAACTCCCTGCCTATTATGCCAAGCGTACCTTGCTGAACGAATCTATCCTTCCGGACGATATCGCCAACGCCTGCTTCCTTTTCGTAAGCGGATTGCTGAATAAGTCTACAGGCAACGTTCTTAATGTAGACGGCGGCGTGGCCATGGCATTCGTCCGGTAAACATTGCTTTTTAATTCTTCTATAATAACGTTAACAGCTCTCTGACGATCGTTTCGGGGAGCTGTTTTTTTTGTGAATGGCTGGAAGAGGTTGAACCTCCGACCGCTTATACTTACATGTTCGCTGAACAACCATTTTATCAAAATACCCCTTCAAAAAGGCATCACAAGAGGATGTTGACATCATACTCCGCCAAAACATCGTTACAAATATATGTTTTGGCGGAGTATAAAAAATACAATGCGCCAAAACTCCATTTTTTATTACATTCGTAGGCAAAACGAAAAAAATAGATGCCCTTTTTAAGCTGACAGACGAGTACTCTCTTTTTATCTGAAATTCATAGAAGGAAGTAAAGCTATGGGCCCCGGTACCTGGCTGAAATTCAATACCGGCAGTTCATGGAAAAGCTGGAGCCGAAATGCCTTTGAAAGTATATGCATGAAACATATTTCGGGGATCAAGAAAGCAATCGGCATCATGGATGTCTATACAGAAGTGTCGGTATGGCGACATCAACCAAAGAGCAAAACAGAAAAGGGTACTAAAATTGACCTACTGAATAGATAGACATGACTCCTGCATCAATGTCTGTGAAATAAAATTCTCCGCCTATCCTTTTGAAATCAATAAGGCCTATGCTGATGAACTGAAAAGTAAGCTTAACCTATTCCAGCAAGAATCAAAAACAAGAAAAACCTTATTTTTGACTCTGTTAACTACATACGGTTTAAAAAATGGTAAAAATTATCCCGGGCTGGTCCAAAAAGAGCTATCTATGGATGCATTGTTTGAATAGGCAAGGTTTAAAAACCATAGGAACGCTTACACCGTTCGGTATAGAAGTTTAACCAACCCAAAACTCTTTATCCTGGCAACGAAAATCGCTTTTACTTTTCAATCCATGCAACGACGCAAATTCATAAAATCCGCCACGCTCCTTCCCTTTTTGGGATCTTCAGGAGCAAAGTATGGTCACGCACAAAACCACGCAATATCAGCCGAAACCATAATTATAAATGCCGGCATCGGTGGTAACAACACCGTTGACCTCCTTCGAAGGATGGAGAAAGACTGCCTCTCGCACCAACCGGATCTGACGATACTCACGGTGGGTACCAATGACATGAACAGCCGGAAATACATTCCTCTGCCCGTATTCAGAGAAAATCTCGAGCGGATCATCAGTCGTTTAAAGGAATCAAAAAGCGAAGTTTTACTGACGACGCTGTTGCCTGTATACGAGCCTTACCTGATGGAAAGGCACCCCCGCTCTTTCTATGAACCTGAAGGACATTATGCCCGGAAAAGCAAATACAACGACCTGATCAGAGAAATCGCCTCAGATCGAAAACTTCCCTTCATCGACATGCACCATATTTTTGAAGCCACCGGCGAGATCGGCGAGGGCAAAGAAAGCCTGCTTCAGAATGAAGTAAACAGCCAAAAAAAGGACGGCGTCCACCCTACTCCGGACGGTTATCGTACCATGGCTATAGCCATTTACCAGTTTCTCAAGCAGGCAAACCTAGCACAAACCCGAATCGTCTGCTTCGGTGACAGCATTACTGCGGGAGATGGCGGGGTACAAGGTAAAAGCTATCCGGCGTATCTGAAGCGATTGCTGAACTACTGACAACAACTAGATATCCTGAATGGAGAATTGGAAAGCAATTATTTATTTAATGGCCTTTAGTCAGGGGGCCCTTCTCAGTACAGCCCTGCTAATAAAGGGCATTCGGCATGTACAAGCGATCCTCTTTTTAGGAATTTTTCTGTTCAGCCTCTCGCTCGAACTATTGAACGCATGGGCAATGCAGGTTCGATACCATCAGAACTCCATGGCTTTCCCCTTCTGGAATTTCCAATCCTATTTATTAGTACCTCTCTCCGTTTGGTTTTTTGCTCGGCTTACCACCACACCCTCCTACCTGTTTCGACGTAAATACTGGTTACTCTTTCTACCCGCCGGGCTGGAAATAGCTGTTCGTTGGGGAATAACTTTCTATCAACGAGTAACGGGCATTCAAGTACCTTCTCTATTGGGGAACCCCGTATGGTTTAGTGTGACCGAATTACTACCGATCTTTGGGATGATCGTATCCGTTTGGACTTACGGAGCTGGTCTTCTACGGTATCAGCAAGCACTCACTGCGGGGCAAAGCGGACTATCCTTCCGTTCCTGGGTAAGACTTTACGGATTCTTTTCATTCCTCGTCATACTATCCCTAACCTGGGCTGCCGGAGTACTATTGCACTGGCCTGTTTTTACCGGTATGGAATTACTTTTAACCCTCGCCTTGTTCACCTATGGAT
>CAZAVR010000422.1:0-4150 GCA_964488435.1 uncultured Cytophagales bacterium
TTGTATAATGTTACTCACAGATTGCGCATTGATGGAGAGTAACGCGCCGATTTCGGGAGGGGTGAGATTCTGATAAAAGCGGAGATAGATGATTTCACGTTGTCTCGGTGTCAGATGCCCCAACACGTGCTGGATCCTCTGCTGAAGCAGGGTTTCCGACTCGTTTTTTATAAATTCCTGCTCGGAAGACATCTCTTCAAATGTATTGAAAAGATCTTCTGTGATTTCAGTTTGTGATGCAGGTCTCTGAAGTTTTCTGAAGAGCTGGTGGCGGAAGGCTTTGAGAAGATAAAATTTTACCGATTCCGTAGCATTAACCGCATCTCTCTTTGACCAGAGACGCATCATCAGTTCCTGGATCACATCCTCTATCTCCTGTACATCATGCGTAAACTTGAGTCCGTAATAGGCTAGTTTCTTATAATAGCGCCTGAAAAGTTCTGAAAACGCCATTTCATCTCCCTGCCGGTAACATTCCCAGAGAACATGGTCATCCAAATCGGTCATGTTGACCGGAGACGCCATCCCACCCACAGGTTTTTCCGGTGACTTTTTTTTTCTGATTTGGAGCGGGTGGCCGAGTTTTGACATTTTTTAATCTGTATACCGGATCTGATTTTTCTATCGTCGTTTCTGCTTCTACGCGATTTTCTCTCCTGAATTGCAATATGAGCCCACTTTCTATTTGATTCCTTCCACGCATCTGACGTGGCCATCTTCAAAATCAGCGGCCGTAAATTACTGAAATGTGCGGCAGACGGCAGCGATTAAGGTCATTTTTTTTGCTTATCTATAGACCTTGCTGTATGAGGAGGGATTTGGTTTTTGACAACCGGAATGCCAAGCCTGCGAGCAAGTATCCTTAGCAATGAATCTGTTTTTTTTATAAATATAGGAAATCGTGTTGAATTCTAACATTTTATCTGTCGGTCTACAGGCGGAGCACGGTGTGGGATGGGGTGGCCGCTGAAATGATGTCTGAGGAAAAGTTCATCCCGGCGGATTTGACAACAGGAGCTGTCGGTTGATGACGAATACCCTCTCGCTGAACCTGAGATCAGTGCAGGATATCTCTTCCAATGGATCAATGAGGTAATAAATCTATATCCGGCGTTACAAATTATTCGTAACTTTCGGGGTAAATTATTAATATTTCTGCGAAATGAGTGATCAGGGAATTCCAACTGATCCTGGAAATCAGAAAAGAAAAATAAACAGATGAAATCTATTTTAGTACAACCCCCGCAAGCTCCGGTAAGAGCCGTTATTCGTTTGGCTTCTTCAAAAAGTGAGAGCAACAGGGCGCTTATTTTGAATGCGTTGGCGGGTTTTAGAGGACAGTTGTCCAACGTGTCCGAAGCAAGAGATA
Source organism: uncultured Cytophagales bacterium (assembly GCA_964488435.1). Classification (GTDB taxonomy): domain Bacteria; phylum Bacteroidota; class Bacteroidia; order Cytophagales; family Spirosomataceae; genus JBEBSO01. The sequence continues at coordinate 1,370 of CAZAVR010000422.1, forward strand.
CTCAAACCATGCTGCGCCTCCTGAATGCGGGGGAGGAGGTGGTGGCAGATGTCATAGATGCGGGTACCACCATGCGGTTTTTGACGGCGTTCTTTTCCGTTACCGGCCAGAGAAAGAAGATGACAGGTACCCCGAGAATGTGTCAGCGCCCCATCGGGATTCTGGTTGACGCGCTCAGGAAGCTTGGCGCCGACATTGCTTATGAAAAAAGTGAGGGCTGTCCCCCGTTGGCTTTAAACGGGTTCAATTATTCCGGTGTTAACAGCATTACGATACGGGGAGATGTGAGCAGCCAGTATATTTCTGCGTTGCTGATGATAGCGCCTACCCTGCCGGAGGGCATGGAGCTTACGCTTCAGGGCGCGGTGGGGTCACGTCCCTATATTGAAATGACACTAAAGCAAATGGAGGAGTTCGGGATTGCGTATGAGGCGGATTGGGAGAAAAAAGTAATCAGGATAGCGCCTCAGGAATATCAACCGGCCGACTATGCAGTGGAGTCTGACTGGTCCGGGGCAAGTTACTGGTACAGTATCGTGGCGATTCTTCCGGATGCGGAGGTGGAGCTGCTTGGATTGAAGGAGCAATCTCTTCAGGGAGATAGCGCTATTGTGCAGATAATGGAACAGCTGGGTGTAAAAAGTACATTTAATAGTCGTGGGGTACTGTTGCAGAAGCAGCGTGCAGCGGCTTCTCTGGACTGGGACTTCACAGACTGTCCGGATCTCGCTCAAACGGTAGCCGCTTGTTGCGCCGCCAAGAATATCGGCTTGTCTATGACAGGCGTAGAGAGCCTTAAGATAAAGGAGACCGACAGGATTCTGGCGCTTCAGCAGGAGCTTCGTAAGCTGGGGTCTGATCTTGTCGAGGTCGAAATGAACCATCGCTATGAATTGCGAAGAATCCATGCACTTCCTGTTGGGCTGGTGCCCGTGATTGATACTTACGATGACCACAGAATGGCCATGGCATTTGCGCCGGTCGGTATGCTGACACCTGTATTGATCGAAGAGCCGATGGTCGTAGTAAAATCTTATCCTGGTTTCTGGAAAGACCTTGGTTCAATTACCGAATTGAAAGAAGATGCAGCCCATAACTGACTTTCTTGCCGGCATACCCTGGTGGGGCTATTTGCTTCTGATGATTGTTGCAGTAGCGCTAAGGGATATATTTCAGCGGAAACATGCTGTAAGGCATAACTTTCCTGTAGTAGGGAACTTCCGGTATATGATCGAAAAGATCGGACCCGAAATCAGGCAGTATCTGGTGGCTAACAACAGGGAGGAGCTTCCATTCAACAGACGCCAGAGATCCTGGATTTATGCATCGTCCAAGCGGGAGAACAATTACCAGGGTTTTGGTACCGACCAGGACATGAACAGTGCCGGTTACGTCTTCATCAAGCCGGCGTTATTGACAAGAAAACTTAGGATCGATCATCCCCATAGCGTACTGAATACGACTCATCCCAATCATTATACGCTTCCGAGTGCAAAGGTAATCGGTCTTTATCACAAGCGTAAGAGACCCTATCGGCCTCGCTCGGTGATAAATGTAAGTGCAATGAGTTACGGGTCATTGTCGGCCCATGCCATCGATGCGCTTAACAAAGGTTCTTTTAAATTCGGGAACTACCACAATACGGGAGAGGGCGGATTGTCCCCTTATCATAAGTCGGGTGCGGACATCGTGTTTAATATGGGAACATCCTATTTCGGGGTTCGGGATGACGACGGAAATTTTTCACTAGAGAAGCTGGTTAAGCTGACACAGGAGAACCCGTTCGTGCGAATGATTGAGCTTAAGCTTTCACAGGGGGCAAAGCCGGGAAAAGGCGGGGTGTTGCCTGCAAGCAAAATCACCGCTGAAATAGCCGAAATCAGACATGTCCCCGTCGGCAAAGATGTAGTGTCCCCACCTTATCACAAAGCATTCTCCGATATTCGGGGAATGGTGCGGTTTATAGAAACCATGGCAGAAGCGACCGGGCTGCCTGTCGGAATAAAGGCCGCCGTAGGCAAGCTGGAAATGTGGGAAGAGCTGGCAGATGTGATGAAGGAGTCCGGCCAGGGACCGGATTATATATGCATTGACGGTGGAGAAGGGGGAACAGGCGCGGCGCCGCCAGCGTTTGCAGACCATGTGGCACTTCCCTTAGTATATGCGTTCAGCCATGTTTACAAAATCTTCCAGAAAAGGGTCCTCACGGATCGTGTTTCGTTTATCGCATCAGGTAAGCTGGGTTTACCGGATCAGGCGATCATGGCTTTTGCTATGGGAGCCGACGTGATCAATGTGGCCCGTGAGGCTATGATGTCTATAGGTTGTATACAGGCTCAGATATGTCATACCAATCGCTGTCCGACAGGTGTAGCCACCAATAATCCGTGGTTGGTGAGAGGGCTGGATCCGGCTATAAAGAGTGAGCGGTTCTATAATTACATCAAGACTTTTACAAAGGAGATCATAGAGATTACGCACGCAGCTGCCTACGAACATCCCAGCCAGTTTACGATGGAGGATGTGGACGTGGCTATGGGAGATAACAACCGGACCATGTCTCTCGCACGAACTTACGAGTATGTAAAGGATAAAGTGCAGTTTGACGGTATTGAGCCATTGCTATCCTGTCCATTTTTAGGAGGCGCTACCCAGCATGCCAATATTAAAATGTGAAACCTATCGCTGTAATACTTTGTGTGGCCGCTTTAGGGTCGTTAGGCTGCGAGCGGGACAGCTATCAGGCACACCCGACGGGAGAAGCTTATTTTCCCTTACAAC
>CAZAVR010000423.1:0-4139 GCA_964488435.1 uncultured Cytophagales bacterium
GGAGAAGGCAAAAGGATTTAAAGCTGCCGATCTGAAGGAGTTTTATCATGTGGGGCAGCCCGTTTCGGTGAAAGGGATGCCTGATAATATTTTTCCTGACTGTGTTGCTGATTTTGAGAAGTATACATTGGAAGTATACCGGACTTTTGAACAAACCGGAAAAACGTTGCTCCGTGCTATAGCGCTTTACCTGGACCTGGAGGAAGCTTATTTCGACAGTAAGGTCGAAAGCGGTGACAGTATACTCAGAGCCCTTCACTACTTCCCCATAGAAAATCCTGAGCTGATACCTGAAGGAGCCGTGCGTGCCGCTGCCCATGGCGATATCAACCTCATTACCCTGCTCATGGGGGCGAGTGCCGAGGGTCTTGAGGTTCTCAGGAGAGATGGGAAATGGATCGGTATTACGGCGTTGCCGGATCAGATTGTCGTCAATGTCGGGGATATGCTCGACCGCCTTACCAATCACAGGCTGAAATCTACTATTCATCGGGTAGTGAATCCTTCGCCTGAAAAAATGAGAATGCCTCGTTATTCCATCCCGTTTTTTATGCATCCCAAAGCAGGCATGGACTTGTCAGCGCTGCCGAATTGTGTGGATGCAGATCACCCAAAAATATATGCGGATATGACCGCAGGAGAATTTCTTGACGAGCGGCTGCGGGAATTGGGGCTCAAAAAGTAAGCTCAGTTAGCGGATTTTAAACAGCTCCTGTAATTCAACGACGGTTCCTTCGTCATCGTCGTCTTTGGCAAGGGTGTAGTCAAGCCTTACGTCTACACGGATGGGTAATTTTTTGACAATAGCTTTCTGCAGAAAGACAGCATTGTTTTTTACGACCTTAAAGTCTTCCTCAAGCATATCATCGCGATGCAGCACCACGTTGAGAGCAGAAGGCTTGCCTTGCAGTTCGAAAGAGTTATGAGGCGCGAAGCTGAAAACGGCGGGGCTGACGTAATCCAGGGTATCGTTATCTACAGAATAAATAAACCAGTTGTTTTCCAGCGCTCCCTGAAACCGGATGGTAATCACGTCGCCGGCTTTGTAGGTTTTTGGCGAGATCGTATATGACCATTTTACAGGTTTAGGAATTTCCTGCGCCACACATTTTTCCATAAAGGCGAGCTGGAGGGCGAGAACCGTCAGAAGAGTGGAGAAAATTTTCATAGCGCAACAGATTTCGGCGTTTTATATTTTACAACGATCAGGAGCGTACGCAAATTTTTCAGGACCCGGGTAAAAATGTGTCCGGCTGCATACCGCCGCCGGACGCTATTCAAAAAAAACGGGTCGAACGTTTCTCCGGTTCGGTTAATATTGCTCCAGACCGGAGAAGAAAAAGTTACTTTCTATGGAAGCATTTTCGTCTGAGTCGGATCCGTGAATGGCATTTGCCTCTATCGATTTTGCGAAAAGCCTGCGAATGGTGCCGTCTTCTGCTTTAGATGGGTCAGTGGCTCCAATCAGTGTACGGAAATCAGCTACCGCATTTTCTTTTTCCAGAATCATCGGAATGATAGGTCCTGAAGACATGTATTTAATCAGATCTCCGTAAAAAGGACGTTCAGCGTGAACGGCGTAGAATTGTCCGGCACGATCAGCCGTTAGCAAGGTTTTCTTCAGGGCTACTATTTTAAAACCGGCTTCTTCAATTAACTTGATAATCGCACCCGAATTGCCATCTGATACAGCATCGGGTTTGATCATGGTGAATGTTCTTTTTCCTGACATAACTAGATAAAAATCATTTAAATAAAACTGCGCAAAACTAACCAAAAAATCATGGATTCTTCATCTCATTTCCGGCTTTTCCTGTTCCGGAAAAACTGTAAGACAGAGACAAATGGTGGGAGCCGCCAAGCAGGCTGTGGGTGTCGATGGCGTAATCAAGTGAGAATTTGGGCCCGGTCAGACCGATTCCGAAATGATGCGTCCTCGGATGGGTAGCTATCCCGGTTCTGAGAAATAAACTTTTCACAGGCTCAACCTGGATTCCGTAGCGTAAGGAGGAAGGATAGTCACTGTCGATGACAAGGTCCGTGACAAGCGCTATCGTGTTTGCGGGCATGTAAGCCAGCCCGGTTTTCAGTACAGTAGGAATAGTCTGCAGGTGGTGACCTCTCAGCCTGGTCTGGGTAAAATTATAGACCTGGGCTCCCAGGTTAAGCTTTGGGTGGATCGTCCAAATACCGCCCAACTCCACTGTGACAGCTTTCCGGCTGGTCGAAAAGGAGCCTGTGTTGGCGGCCAGTTGCAGGTAGTTCACCTTCAGCCCGATTTTGAAGTCATCCACCCTGTGGGCTACCCCGAAGCCTGCCGTTATTTCATTGAGATACTTGTCCCCAAAGTGCGTAATACCTGATCCGAGGCTGAGGTCCGGATTGATCGGGACAATCATCCCCAAAGCCGAGGTACCTAGTCCCTCCAGGCCGAAATGGGAATGATAGGAAGAAAAAAGAGCGGGCTCTGATGAGGCAGCTATGCCTGCCACATTGTTAAAAACAGCGAACCTGTCTGATCGCGCGACCATCGCTTTGCCCATTCCCCAGGAACGGGCGCCAACGACTTGTCTTCCATCTGCATATACCGGATCACACTGACAAAGCAGTGTCACGACACATGCCAGCGCCGGAGTTTGAATAGAATTTTTTATAGTGTGTTTATAGTTTGTTAAGAAAGTTTCAATACATCAGGCAAACCTCCTTTTGACGATGGTGGTCAGTTCTGTTTCCGCGTCCCCTTTCGGGTTCCAGCCATATTTTATGGAAAATTTCCGGGACAACAGATAGAGCGCTTTGTCTAAACTACCCGCCGACTCCAATTCCTCAATCGCCTGTGCGAACTCGTCCGGATTTCCATTAAACAATTGATTGATAAACATAAAGCGTTGGCCTATAGAAAGACCTTTGCCAATATTTTCGACCTTCACCTGAACATGGCCGAACTTGCCGGCATCAGAGACTTCGGGAACTTCTACCCTGAAACGGTTATTAATGGTCTCCGCTTCAGGGGCCACGACCTTGGGAGCGGGAGCGGAGACAGGAACAGTTTCTGCTACAACAGGCCTTGTAACCACCGGCCTTGCTTCCGGCTCGGGCGGTGCTGTTGGCAGCGCCTCTTTTATCACGGTTCGCGGTTGCTCTTCTACCTGGACAGTCCGGGCTTTATAATCAAACGTTTCCTGTACCGGTTTGGGGGTAACTGGTGTGTTTGCTTCTTCAAAAACAGAATCAAAAAATGATTTTTCCGGGACTGGCGTTTTGACAACAGGCTCCTCTTTTTTCGGGGTGATATTCAGTGGGTAAACCTCTGAAAACTGGGATATATATGCGTCGGTCGGGTCGAGTAAAGTGTCGCTTTCCAGGAGTTCCGAGAGCCACTGTTTGGCAAGCACTGTGCTAACCGATTCGTGAGGGCTTTCCTGTAACTTATGTAAGAGTGATTTGGCTATACCGCTGTGTATATGCGTCTGCTGGATCAGCATCCCTGCTTCCACAGATGAAAAACCACTGTTAACGAACGCGTCAATTCTTTTTTCAAAGGAATGTCCGGGATCTGTCAACAAAGAAAGGGCATCTCTGGTGGCCTCTTTCAGCAGGGGTATCAGATCCTGTTTTTGAATGGAGATATGACGTGAGGCAGTATTCAGGAGATGACGTAATGCCTGAATTACCTCCGGGTGCCCGAAATCAAAGTAGGGGCTCTTGAAGGCTTCGGCCGTTTTTTCCCATCTTCCGGCCAACCGGCCTAATATTCCTATGTTTACTTGTTTTACCGGGGTAAGTTTAAGCAAATCGTTTCCAGTCAGCGCAGGGGTGGATTTGTAGGCTTCTTCAACGACTTTGTTCGCGAATTGATCTGCGTAATTTTCGATGGCTTCAGGTGTTAATAATAAGGACATGACGAGTAATTAAATTGCAGTGTTATGCCAAAAAAGTATTTGCTTTGTAAAGATAACAAATTAGCCACTATTGATTGAGGAATCGGTCAGGCTGGCGGTCAAAAAGATAACTTACCAAAACAAGGGAAACGCTTCCTCCGGTTTCGTTCAGATGTTTTTAGAACCCCTGAGAAATAGAGAAGTTCATCAGCCTCGCGCGGGGTGGATTGAGGTCATTTGCGGTTCAATGTTTTCGGG
>CAZAVR010000424.1:0-4138 GCA_964488435.1 uncultured Cytophagales bacterium
AAATAAGTAGCTCTTTGAAGAGCCGTCAAAAGCGCTGTGCAGAAACAGCCCGCATTTCTTAAGGCCGTTTTCCTAGGGCTCTATAAGGAACAAAGGCTGATCAAATTCAACAGGTGTGGCATTTTCCACCAATATTTTAACTACCCGGCCTGAAACTTCAGACTCGATTTCGTTGAAAAGCTTCATAGCTTCGATGATGCACAATGCTTTTCCGGGAGAAATTTCATCACCGATATTGATCAGTGCCGGAGTTTCAGGGCTCGACGCACGGTAGAATGTACCGATCATCGGAGATCTTACCGTGATATATTTGCTATCATCAGATAAAGAACTTCTGCCGCTTTCAGGAGCTGCTGCTGGAACCGGCGCCTGCTGCTGAATCTGCAGGGGCGCGGCTTGAGGCGTGTATTGAATCACAGGAGCCTGAGCGGGGGCAGAGGCAAATCGTTTTACCTTGATCTTCAGTTCCGAAGTTTCGATATTAACCTCATCTAGTCCGGACTGAGCGATAAAATCTATAAGTTTTTGAATTTCTTTAGTTTCCATTATTCAGGTATAAAGAATTAGTTTATTTACCAGAGTTCCCTTATTTTTTCTATTTAACCCGCTCTATATAATCGTAGGTGCGGGTATCTACCTTTATTTTATTGCCTTGTTCGATAAACAAGGGAACCATTACCCTGGCACCGGTTTCCAGCTCCACGGCTTTTTTTGGAGAGTTAGCCGTGTCGCCACGTATACCCGGCTCAGCGTAAGTTACTTCAAGTTCCACAAACGAGGGAAGCTCACAGGTTAGCGGTGTGTCGTTTTCAGTATTGATAAGGATTTCCACTTCCTGGCCATCTTTCATAAGATCGGCTCCTGCGATCAGCTTTTCTTCGATAAGAATCTGGTCGAATGTTTCGGAATTCATAAAATTGAATCCGTTTTCATCCTTGTACAGAAACTGGAATTTGTGCCTTTCCACGCGTACCGGAGTGATGGTCGCTCCGGAATTGAAGGTGTTGTCGAGCACCTTTCCACTGGTAAGGCTTCTCAGTCTTGTTCTTACGAAAGCATTTCCTTTTCCGGGTTTTACGTGTTGAAATTCAATAACCTGAAATAAATCGTGGTTGAAGTTAATCACCAGTCCGTTACGGATGTCTGCAGTTGTTGCCATTTTTCTTGTTCTAAATTGTACTGTATTTTGGTAGGGTTGATGTTGTCCGCCCGGTTAATAGGCCCATTTTACATAGGCTGCTCCCCAGGTAAAACCACCTCCGAAAGCTGCAAAAACGAGATTGTCTCCTTTTTTCAATTGGCTTTCATAGTCCCAAAGGCAAAGGGGAATCGTTGCGGCGGTGGTATTACCATAACGTTCAATATTCATCATCACCTTATCCATTCCTATATTCATGCGATGGGCGGTTGCCTCTATAATCCGTTTGTTTGCCTGATGTGGAACCAGCCAGGAAATGTCGTTTCCTTCCAGGTGGTTACGCTCCATGATTTCGGCTGAAATATCAGCCATATTGGTTACTGCAAATTTAAAGACTTGCGGGCCATCCTGAAATACATAATGCATTCTGTTGTCGATGGTTTCATGGGTAGGCGGATATCTGCTTCCTCCGGCTTTCTGATGCAGGTAGGGCTGTCCGGATCCGTCGGATTTGATAAGTGCATCCAGAATACCCATGCCCGAACTGTCCGGCTCAAGCAGAACGGCACCTGCACCATCGCCAAAAAGCACACACGTCTTTCTATCCGTATAATCGATGATGGAAGACATTTTGTCGGTGCCGACGACGACAACCTTACGGTATTTTCCGGTCTCAATAAACTGGGAAGCGGTAGTCAGGGCATAAAGAAAACCTGAACAGGCCGCCTGTATATCAAAACTCCCGATGTTCCGGATGCCCACCATATCGCAAATCAGATTGGCAGTACAGGGAAACAGAAAATCGGGGGTTGTAGTAGCACAAATAAGTAAATCCACTTCTTCCGGAGCTACTCCCGTTTTACGTAGTAAGCCTTTGACGGCTTCAGCTCCCATGTGGGAACTTCCTTTGCCTTCCCCTTTCAGAATACGCCTTTCCTTAATACCCGTTCGGCTGAGAATCCATTCGTCATTGGTTTCAACCATTCTTTCTAACTCGGCATTGGTCAGGATATAGTCCGGCAGATATCCATTCACACCGGTGATAGCGGCTTTAATGTGGGTCATTTGTTTATTCCGGTTGGTTCGGGTCAGGCAAGTGCCGACGCAATATGTTTATAGGCATTGGCTTTTACCTGATTATAAGCCCATCCGATCATGTTTTTAATAGCCAGTGGTGACGATATGCCATGTGCAATCATCACGTTGCCGTTGACTCCGATGATCGGGCTGCCTCCTATAGCTTCATAGTTGGTTTTATCGATAAAGTCATCCTGGAACCCACGCGCCCTGGAGATGCCATAGAGCGACTCTCCGAGTTTAAATACGATATTTCCCGTAAATCCATCGGTAACGATGACGTCAGCTTTGTTCAGGAATGTATCCTTGCCTTCGATATTGCCGATAAAATTGATGCGTTTGTTTTCTTTCAGAAGAGGATAAGCAGCCTGAACGGTCAATGAACCTTTGTGTTCTTCCTCTCCGATGTTCATGAGGGCTACCCTGGGATGTTCGAGTCCGAATGTGTGTTTTGCGTAGATTGAGCCTATTTCGCCAAACTGAGCAAGTACTTCAGGTTTGCAATCCGCATTGGCTCCGATGTCGATCATGATGGCATGTCCTCCCGAAGACTGAGGAACGAAGCCGGCAATGGCTGGTCTGTGAACGCCCTCTATGGCTTTGATGCTGAACAAGGCACCTACGTGCATAGCTCCCGTGTTACCTGCGCTGCAAAAAATATCGACAGACTTGTCTTTCAATAGTTTGAACCCCACTCCGATGCTTGAGTTGGGTTTCTGGGCGAGCGCTTTGGTAGGGTGATCATTCATCTCGATTACATCGTCGGCATGGACGATCTCTACCAGAGGGCTGTCGAAATGATTTTCCTTGAAGATTGAACGGATGATGTTTTCCCGACCAATGAGCACCAACGAGGCGTCTTCCGGCAAGGAGGAGGACGCACTTATGACGCCCTCAACAATTGCTTTTGGGGCATAATCCCCACCCATAGCATCGACTGCAATTTTCATTTACACTTTACTTGTAACTGGCAAAAAAGAATAGCGGGTGTAAATTAAGCAGATGCTCCGAAGTAAAAAAGAATTTGGCAACAACTTTTCAACAGCTATTGCCATAACCAATGGGGCACTTCTTAAAATATTAAACCGTCTTGGCATAATTTTCCACGACCACTTTACCCTTGTAATAAAGATTACCTTCATGTACGTGAGCCCGGTGGTACAGATGCGTTTCGCCGGTTGCCGAATCAACTGCCAATTGCTTTGTAGTTACATTGTCGTGCGTCCTGCGCTTATCCCGTCTTGTAGAAGAATGTCTTCTTTTTGGATGTGCCATGTCTTTGGTACTTATTATAGGTTTATATTATTCTCTTTTTAACTTTTTCAGCTGCTCCCAACGGGGATCTACTGCTTCCTGAGGGGCTTGCGGGCTTTCCTCTTTTTTGTCCGACGACGAGGAATTAATCCTTTGCGTATTGCGGTTAATGACCTCTATGTCTCCGCCTAACTCTTCATCCCGGTCGCCAAGTTTGAGGATCAGGCGCCTTTCTATGTCGATCTCTTCATCGAAAAGCTCAAGCGTACGATCACACGTAAGCTCTACGGTACCCTCAATGTGAAAGTTCAGCTGAATCAGCGTGGCCGATTTATCCAGTACCAGTGTGGTCCTGAAATGACCGTGGGAAACAAGCTCCTGATGCATCTCTTCGAAAAATGCGTCCCCTGATTCAAAATCATAGACATGTTGCTTTTGAGGCAAACCATAAATGTCTATATCATATTTTGTTAGCTCTTTCACTACTTCCGTAAAAAGGACTGCAAAGATAAAGCCATAATTATAATATTCAAAAAATATATTTAAAGATTGTGCCGAAAACGGCCTGGTGTCGCCCGTCCTCCGATAAATTGTTTTCAGGCCTTGCATCTTTTTGGGCATAAGTTGGATCATAATGGTTAGATTTGGCGTACTCTTTCTAACTACACC
>CAZAVR010000425.1:0-4122 GCA_964488435.1 uncultured Cytophagales bacterium
GCTTTTGTCACTGAAGCGTCCGGACTGTTGAAAACGACACGTCCCTCATTTTTGCGATTGATAACCAGAAAGGGCGGGTCAAGCGAATTGACGAGCAGATAGGTACTTCCCCAGGTTTTCAATTTGAAGGAACCTTTCTTTATGCGACCAACGCTTACGCCATTGCTTCTGATGAGGATTTCAGGGAGCTGATCCACCAGTTCTACCGAGGCTATGTCGGATTTTTGTACAGTAATACCGTAGGAGCCTGAAAATTCAACGGCATCTTTTTTCCAGACGGCTTCTGTCGGCACATAAGAATCAAAAGTTAAGAACGACACAAAAGCGATCACCGCCACGAGTATACCCACAGTGAGATATGTGCTTTTCCCCTGGTTACGGTTAAATTTCTGTGACCTGAGGACTACAAAGCTTACTCCTCCAAGAATGATGGGCAGTAATACCATTGAAAAATAGAATGACTGACCGGTCAGTTCAAGAACGACATACGCGATTAGGATGGCGACCCCAATGCCGATCATCCCTTTTTTCATGAATGAAGAGAGCCCGTCTATATCCACGTTTCTTCGTTTCTCTTCAGACATGGTATTATAGCCGGCTATCAACGATGGACTTGCTTTGATGAGATAACCTAAACCGATAAAAAAGAGGCCGAGTAGAATTCCCATTGAGAAAATGATTTTCTAGCGTGAGAGTGGTTAAGAAGTGTATATTAAGGTAAGATACGAAGAATTTTTGAATTTTGCAAATGATACTACGGTGAATTTTACGCCTTCACTGACCGTCATTTCCACCTGTACGCATCATCCTTATCGTAAACCATCCCAACAACCCTATAATCAGCGCCATGACCGCCCACAACCAGTATTGGTTTTCGAAAAGTGGGCTGGAGGTTGTCTGTTTCTCTTTTTCGATAGACTGCTCCCTGCCAAGTTTAAGCGTGGTGATAGTAGCTGGTATTTTCTCGGTGAATCGGTCCAGATCATATTGTGGCTGCGCTGCTGTTTTGTTTCCGTAAGTCAGAAAATAGGTACCCTTTTCTGCAAACCTGGCGATTAATTCCGGTAGAGGCCCTTCGATCCGGATGCTGTCTACCTTCAGAGGGGAATTGTCCTGGTTATGTATGATGATTTTGAGTTTTTGTAGTTTGGTGCCTTCAAAATCGAAGGAGTTTTTCCCGGAGGAATTCAGGATGGCAGAGGTCAGGGTTGCATAGTGATATCTCCAGCCTGTGTCTGCCTTTGTGCTGTCTGAAACATACTGAATGGTAACGGGACGGTAATAATCAAATTTACTATGAACGGAAACATTGATACGGCTGACCAGGCCGGGCCAGGTCAGTTCTCCGGTGATCTCAGTCTGTTTCAGCTGCTTGTTTTGTTGAATATGGGGATTTTTAAACGGGTAATTCCGGCGGGCAGTAGATAAAACGACATGCTCCGAAACGTAGGCCCTGGCGAGATCCGGCTTTTCTTTGCTGTCCACCACGAGTCTTAAGTATCGGTAGGTGGAAGGAGGGAAGTCCAGTTGTGTAAATTGAAAGTCTGTCTGACTATTCTTTATAGATATGATCCGGTAGTCGTCGAGTATGGTGAACCATTCGTTCAGGTTCTGGCTGCCTTCCAGTCTCGCTCTCCAGTCGAAATTTTTTTGCCGGAAATCCAGCCTTATCTGGTTGACCGTTTTTTGGTCTGGAATTTCGAAGGTAAAAAAGAAGCCTTTTTCGTTGTGAGAGGTATTTAGGGTGCGAAAAGTAACCTCCTTTACAGTCGTTTTTCCTTCCGAGAGCCGGAGCAGATAAGGAGCTTCTATTGTATCCCCGGCTGCGGTCAATCCGAAAATGCGGAGATCGTTCAGATTCGGAGAGGTTTTCGCAAAAATATCTCCGGGAAGTATAATTTTATGCCAGACATCATGAATACCCTCCAGCTTACGCTTATGATCGAAGTTTTTCATTTGTCCCCGGCCGATGGATGAGGTGATTAGGAGAGCAAAAAGTATTGGTACTAAATGGCGTTTAATTCGCATATCCATTGATTTTTTAATCCGGAAGTCCCGGCTCAGGAATTATCTTTTTCTTCCGAGATGACATCTTTATACTTGTTGTACAGAAAGGATACAACCAGCATAAGTACACCCAGGGAAACCAGAACAATCGTTTTGGCAATGGTTTCCAGATGGGAGATGTCATAGAAGAACAACTTGACCAAAGTAACAGCAAACAGTGCAATGGCTCCAATGCGCAGATGTTTTTTCTTTTTCCAGATACCTAATCCTATTAAAAACAACGCGTAGACGCCCCATAGGATACTCAAGCCAAGTTTGTAGGATTGCGTGGATGCTGCTATATCCATCCAGTGGATCAACTCACTGCTGGTGATCCAGAGTAGGGTAACGTGGAGCAGAAAGTCAAATACTTTGGATAGTCTGGCATTGACAAAATCCTGTCGCGTAAATCTGTAGCACATAAGCAGCGCCAATCCCACCAATGCGAAAGAAACGTAGCGGATGCCGATGTGAAAAGCTGTTTTCGTATACAAAGCGGTCGTAGTGGCGTCCAGATAGCTTTCGCGCAACTCACTGTGCACATAAAGCCCCCAGAAGAGGAAGGTGCCAATGGTAAGGACCATCAGGCCCGAGCTGATAAACCCGAGTGTTGTATTTTTCAGCTTACTGAGATTAACAAATGAAAGTACCGATAGAAAGAACAAGGTGTAGTTGAGCACCCAGATGATTTTGAATTGGTACAAATCATGATTCCAATGCAGCGACCTGGATTCGTTACTGCCCTTGTTGAGGGTCAGCAGGGAGTCTTCGAAACGCTGGTCCCAGTAGTTTTCAATTTCTATTCTGAATGTGTAGTAAAGTGCGCCCAGAAATACAGTCGGTAAAACAAACCTCATCAACTGATAAGTCTGGGTAGAATTGCCAGTCGGGATTTGGTAATTTTTGCTTCGATTCAGACGATTGATAAAACCGAAGGCAGCTATAAAAAGGCAGGAAGTGACAAAGTGTATATTCAGAATCGGTGTGATCCGGGTTTCCGGAGCTTGTGGGTCGTAGAAGCCATAAACGGTCGTCCAATCATGGACGAGGCTACAGACGGCAAGGACCATTAGCACGTACGATAGATTTTCATAGACCGTAATATTTTTGGTGCGGCCTATCCAGAATAACAAAACTGCTTCTCCGGTCCAGAGAAGTGTCACCCAGTTGCCGTCCAATTGAACGGGAAATGTAATCGTAATAAAAAGAAGCACCAGTCCGGACACCAGATAGAACAGACTCTTGTCCATCACTTTTCTTCGGTAGATGATCACACATACGAAAAAATGTACAACTGCGTTTCCGAGGGTAAAAGCGCCTAGCAGTTGTTTCCCGGTAGGATGGCCCTCCAATATGGCATAGCCCGTGCCATAAAAAATGAAGGAATTGAGCAGCAGCAGGACGACATCCTGTGCCGATAATTTCTCCTCACGCAATAAGGCGTGGGCGAGAAAAGTGACGTAAAAAAGAACGAAGAAAACAGACAGGAATCCGAGTCCCAAACCAAAGTGAACAGGGGTTTGGTACATGGTGGCGTACCACGAAAAATAGGACAGCCAGGTCAGACCAAAGGCAGCAAAGTACAAGGGCTTCCAGGATCGCTTAAAAGCAATGAAAAGGATGCCGATGTTGATAACGGTGATGTAGCTGAACAATACTTCTACTTTCCCGGATCCGTCGCTCAGCAGAAAAGGGACCGCATAAGCACCTACCATACCGATATGGGCGATCAGCTGCTTGTTGTATTTTATGGCAGCCAATACTGTAAAAGCGGTGAAAGCCACCATCAGAACAAAGGTGGGTATTTGCGGAATAAGGTCGTAGAAGCTGTGCGCGGCAAAGGTGATGAAATACATGATGGCCATAGCTCCGCTCAGGAGTATAGCGCTAAAGTTGTCATAAGACTTTTTTAGTTTGATGGCGAAGCCGAGCAATCCCAAACCAAAAAGATAGCCCAGTATGATCCGGGTCAAAGGGCTGATCAGTTCGTGGTCGATGGCATATTTTGCCCCGATGGATACCCCCAGTACGGTGATCGCTATGCCTATTTTGCTAATGAGGTTCTCTCCGATAAAC
>CAZAVR010000426.1:0-3419 GCA_964488435.1 uncultured Cytophagales bacterium
TGCCGAACATGCTTTTGATAAGAGCTATGCGGAGAAACTGGGCATTGATACCGAAGGCATTTAACTGATCCACCTGATTCTTCATCAGGGCGATCAACGGCGAAATCACAATAGCCATCCCATCGTTTACAAGAGCAGGCAATTGGTAACAAAGCGACTTGCCCGCACCAGTAGGCATGATCACGAAAGTATTCTTTCCGGCAAGTATATTTTCAATTATTATTTCCTGGTCGCCCCTGAATTGGCTAAACCCGAATATTTCTTTCAGTTTACCTTTGAGGGAATCTAACAAGGGGTTGTCAACCTGTTGTAACATAGAGTTTTACAAATGAGTGAATCAAAGTTCATATCTTTGTTGGTAATTTCAACACTAAAATAATGATTTCCTTGAATAGTATTTCAAATTTGAAATTAGAAAAAAATATTCAGTCCATCGCAAAAAGAGTTTTGTCGGAAGAAGCAGATGCACTCTATAACCTGTCCCATTCGGTCGACCATGCATTTGAACTTTGCGTCAGGAAAATACTCACCTCCGGCGGCCGTATTGTCATCACTGGAATCGGCAAAAGCGCGCTTGTAGGACAAAAAATAGTGGCTACGCTCAATTCCACCGGAACACCTTCTCTCTTTATGCATGCTGCTGACGCCATCCATGGAGACCTGGGCATGATCCGGTCAGATGACATTGTGATGGCTATTTCCAAAAGTGGCGATACTGCCGAAGTCAAGGTACTGGTCCCCCTTCTGAAAAGAGCCGGGGTCACTCTTATTGCCCTGGTCAGCAACCGCGACTCTTATCTTGGCACCCACGCAGATTTTATCCTGCATGCCTGTGCGCCCAAAGAGGCTGACCCGCTGGATCTCGCCCCGACCGTCAGTACCACAGCGGCGATGGCCCTGGGAGACGCACTTGCTATTTGCCTCCTTGAGCTCCGGGGCTTTACCAGCCAGGATTTTGCCCGTTATCATCCGGGTGGATCTCTCGGCAAAAAACTCTACCTCAAAGTCAGCGACATATACCCGCAAAATCAATTGCCTGTAGTACTCGCCTCCGCTTCCATACGCGAAACAATCCTGGAGATCACCTCAAAACTACTTGGCGCCACCGCGGTTGTAGATCAGGATGGCATGATGGCCGGCATCATTACCGACGGAGACCTGAGGCGAATGCTTAATAACCACCAGCACCTGGATCTGCTTACTGTCACAGCAGCTGATATCATGACCAAAGCCCCCATTTCCATATCACCCGAAGAATATGCTGTAAACGCCCTGAAAATCATGCAGGAGCGGAGTATTACCCAGCTTATCGTCGAAGAAAAAGGCAGGGTAACCGGTTTCATCCACTTGCACAACCTGTTGAAAGAAGGGCTTTTATAAACCGATGTAATCCGGATGCGCGGTCACAGACTATCGCATCCGGTTAGATTCACGCACCTTACGCTCATCCCTGCGTATGAACCTGTTTGCGAATACATTGGACAAAATGGCGGCGACCAACCCGTAAAAACCCGTCAAAAATTCACCCTTATCCTCGGGATTAATAGCTTGTCCGTATTTATAAGCTACGTTATAAACTATAATTCCCAATAAAACTGTCATCAGGATCGAGTTCACCGCACAGAGTGCCGACTGCAGTACCCGGTTACGATAATTTACCACAGCGTAAAGCGCAAGCCCCAGTACCAGTACTGCCATACCTGCCAGGTACGGCAGTTGTATAACTTCTGACTGGACATCATTTTTCTGATGAATAAGCTTAAAGGCAGAGAGTGAAAACATTTCAGGGCCGGCAGCCGCAACCTTGGTCCAGGTGGGCAACCCGATATACATTCCCATCCCTATAACCACCAAAATCAAAAATACTGTTTGAACACGTTGTAACATGATAAAAATACTAAAAGGCCACGTAACAGTGTAAGTGGCGGATTAAAATTAAACTACCAATTCAGCATACAGATCGAACTCTTCGGCACCGGTAATACGCACATCGGCGAAGTCTCCCAGCCTGACATAACTTGTAGCAGGCAAGAGCACCTCGTTGTCTACCTCCGGGGAATCAGATTCTGTTCTGCCTATAAAATACCCTCCCTCTTTCCTGTCAAAGAGCACTTTGTATACATTTCCTATCTTTTTCTGATTTAGCTCACCGGAAATACCTTGCTGTAGTTCCATGATGGCGTCAGCCCTATCCTGCTTCACTTCAACGGGCACACTGTCTTCCATCGAGAAGGAATGGGTGTTTTCTTCATGGGAATACTGGAAAACACCGAGCCTGTCAAATCTCATTTTCTCTACAAAATGATACGTCTCCTCAAACAGCTCCTCAGTCTCACCGGGATGTCCCACAATCAGCGTGGTACGCAGTGCAATATCCGGCACTTTGTTCCTGATCTCCTCAATAAGCGCTTCCGTCTTTTCCCGGGTAATTCCTCTTCTCATCAGCTTCAACAACTCGGTGGATCCGGTCTGCAGCGGCATATCCAGGTAATTACACACGTTGCTGCGCTCTTTCATAACATCAAGTACATCCATCGGGAATCCCGACGGATAAGCGTACTGTAGTCTTATCCAGTCTATCCCCTCCACATCAGACAGCCGCGCAACCAGATCAGACAGCGTCCGCTTTTTATAAATGTCCAGACCGTAATAAGTAAGATCCTGAGCGATGAGTATAAGTTCTTTGGTGCCGCGCCTGGCCAAAGACTTCGCCTCTGTCAGCAACTCTTCCACGGGACGGGAGATATGTGTGCCCCGCATCAAAGGTATGGCACAGAAACTACAGGGCCGGTCGCAGCCCTCTGCAATTTTCAGATATGCATAATGCGCAGGCGTTGTCAGCAGACGCTCTCCCACCAGTTCGTGCTTGTAGTCCGCCTTGAGCGTCTTAAGGAGTCGGGGAAGCTCGTTCGTTCCAAACCATGCATCAACAGAAGGAATTTCAACAGAGAGTTCATCCTTGTACCGGTGCGACAGGCAACCTGTCACATATACCTTATCCACAACCCCCTGTTCTTTGGCGTCTGTATACCGTAAAATCGTCTCTATGGATTCCTCTTTCGCGCCATCTATAAAGCCGCAGGTATTGATTACGACGATCTGCGCATCATCCTTGCCGGACTCATGGGCTACCGCATACCCGTTTCCCTTTAGCTGTGTGTAAAGGACTTCCGAGTCCACCAGGTTTTTTGAACATCCCAGTGTAACGATATTCACTTTATTCTTACGTAATCCTTTGGTTTTCATTACATTTAATTCACCGGAGTGGGGCATCCCCCCTCTCCTATTATAAAACAGCCCGCAAAGTTCGTCATTTTTTTTCCTTTGCCGTGATATACTTTCAATTTGTTCGGGCAAAAATCTTTCCCCGTTGTAAGTACATATCGCCACTTAAATCATATTCTTATTTCTCTTTATAG
>CAZAVR010000426.1:3429-4117 GCA_964488435.1 uncultured Cytophagales bacterium
CATGATTCAGGAGGTTTTGTAACTAGTATTCGTAACAAAAACAATGTAACTTTGGCACGAAATCTGCAATGCTCTAATTTAAAACCCTTTGTCCTATATCTTTGTTAAAAAAATCCATCCAGGCATGGTTTTTGAACGAAAATACAATTATCAAATTTGAACGTAAAGCCTGTTTCATCCTAAAAGAAAATATTCAGCACCCTATAAAGAGAAATAAGAATATGATTTCAGTGGCGATGTGTACTTACAACGGGGAAAGATTTTTGCCCGAACAATTGGAAAGTATATCCCGGCAAACCTTAAAAATAGACGAACTCATCGTTTGCGATGACGGCTCGAAAGACAACACGCTAGACATTTTGAACGAGTTTTCCCGCACGGCTGACTTTGCCGTTAAGGTTTTTTCCAATCAACGCAATCTCGGATCCACCCTTAATTTCGAAAAATGCCTTAGCCTTTGTTCCGGAGACATCATTTTCCTCTGCGATCAGGATGACGTGTGGCGTGAAGACCGGGTAGAGAAACAATTTCGCTTTCTGGCTGACCATCCTGATAAAATGGCTGTATTCTCGGATGCATCGATAATAGACGACGATTCAGAACCCACAGGATGCACGATATGGGAACAGGTAGAGTTCACTCCGTCAGAAAGAAAAAAATGGAGGCAAGGGCATGCTTATGAAATCCT
>CAZAVR010000427.1:0-4108 GCA_964488435.1 uncultured Cytophagales bacterium
ATGCCTTGTGTGGCCGGGCAATTTTTCAGACAAGAGTTTATCCATTTTATGTTGAGAAACCAGCATGGACACGATTTGACTTCACTGCAGTCGGACCCAATGGAAGTTATATATGCGAAGTAATCCCTGGTTTTGAGAAAGAAGACATAAGAAGCGAGCTCAGAAATTTTCCGATTCCTGAAAGTCAGTTTGAACAGATTATTGACAGATTATTACTGGGAGATCAGGCAAAAACGACATTACCTGATGGGAAGAAAGTTTATCTGGAGGCTAATCCTGAAGGGAAAACAATAAATGTGTATGCTGACAATTTGAAACCTATAATGGTAAACTTTCACTTTTCTCCCGACTGGAAGCCACAGCAAAGTGTGGAATTCAACGATGAAGTATTGAAAAGGGTGCGGCGAAAGAACCCGGTAATAAAGTTAGATCCTACTGAAAAAAAGAAGAAGTCTCAACGGAGAAGATAACAATTCATATATCTTGAAAAATAAGAGCGAAACTGCCACAATTGCAGTTTTACCCTGCTAAAACAGTGTCTAAACGTTTTAGCGGAAGTTCCGAACGCGCGAAGGCGCATTCAGCAAGGTGTATAGTTGTGCACAACTAAAATACCGCGCCTTCAGAGTCGGCGCGGT
The DNA here is from genome assembly GCA_964488435.1 of uncultured Cytophagales bacterium. Lineage (GTDB taxonomy): Bacteria > Bacteroidota > Bacteroidia > Cytophagales > Spirosomataceae > JBEBSO01. The sequence goes on from CAZAVR010000427.1 coordinate 639, forward strand.
ATAAGGCCTCCAGCGTCGGCCTTTATGACAGGGTTAGTTAATGCAATATAGCAAATGCGAAAGAAAGTGAACGATAAAGATGTGCTTAAATACGATATAAAGCTCCGGGTGAACCAGCAGCATTATGATCGTTTATGCCATCTTCTTGCTAAGTCGCATTACAAAAACATGAGCGAATTACTCCGTGATATTGTGTGTGAACAACGAGTTATTATCTATACCCGCGATGAATCACTAGGAGTTGTCATGGAGGAGTTATCTCGCATCCGCCGGGAAATAAACGCCGTTGGCATCAACGCCAATCAGGCCGTAAAGCAGATCAATAAGACAGCAGACAAAAACAAAATAATCCTGTACGGGTTGGAGCTCTCCGAGAATTTGTGCAAGGTGGAGAGCCAAATACAGCAGCTATTTCCCATTATATCTAAACTTTCAAAAAAATGGTTGCAAGGATAAAAAGCGGAAAGACAATAAGAGGCGTTCTGAGCTATAATGAAAATAAAGTAAAGGAAGGTGCTGCGCAATGTATAGATGCTGTAGGGTTTGGCTGCCTGGCAGAGGAGCTGTCGTTCGCTAACAAATTAAATCGATTTGTCGGACTTACAAGCCGCAACAGCATCTCCAAAACCAATGCTATCCATATTTCATTAAACTTCCACCCGGACGAACAACTATCTGAAGAAACCCTGCAAGATATTGCTTCCACCTACATGGAAAAGATCGGTTTTGGCGACCAGCCATACCTTGTTTATCAGCATAATGATGCCGCCCATCCCCACATTCATATTGTCACCGTCAATATTAAGTCTGATGGGAAACGCATAGACATCCATAATATGGGAAGAGACCGCTCGGATCAAGCCCGCCGGGAAATTGAAGAAATATTCGGTTTAATTAAGGCGGGAAATCGAAACCCAAGCGGAGGTCCGGAGCTAAGACCGGCAGATCTTTCCAAGGCTGAATATGGCAAAAGGCCTACGAAAAATGAGATTTCCAATATCGTCAGAACCGTTGCCAAAAACTATCGTTATACCAGTTTTTCAGAATATAGTACCATTTTAAGGGAGTACAATATTTTGGCGAACCGTGGAAAACCTGGAACCCGTATGTATGAAAGCGGAGGATTAGTGTACCAGTTGCTAGACAAAAAAACGGGGGCAGGCGTGGGAATACCCATTAAATCCAGCAGTATTTATGAGAAACCTACCCTGAAAAATATCAAAGCAAACTATGAACGAAATATGGAGATACGGAAAACGTATCGTGAAAGAACCAGAAGGACAATAGACACAGCTTTGGATCAGGCAACGGACAAAGCTTCCTTCATTACAGCATTAAAATCGGAAAACATCATAGCTGACTTTAAGACGAACGATGAGGGCCATATCTACGGAATCACCTACATCGACAAAACAGCTTGTTGTTTTTTTAATGGCAGTGATATTGGAAAAGCCTATAGCGCCAAGGCTATCCTGGATAGACTGCAGACTGGATCCTCAAAAGACAATGCCATCAACCGCGATTTTGTAGAGAAACTCCTGGCAGAAACAGATTTCTCTAAGGACTTTAAAGAAGTATTGTTCACATGGATGCGTACCGGAGCATTGGTAAAAGCATTTATAACAGAGAGTGGAAATACGCGCTATAAAATCGGTCGTATCCAAACCGAGCCCGAGTCCTATTTACCTGTAGATGGAAAAATTGGAAAATATCTTGCTGTCAACCAGTACGGTCCTGCCCAGGCGAATACGATCATTGATTTTCTGGCTAAACGAATTTTCAATCCTGTAATATTCCATAAGAACAGCAGTGACTGGGATAAGATTTTTACAACTTTTGAAAAGGAACTCTTCTCTATTCTGCAAAAACTCTGGGATCCTGTTTACAGTAATAATGCACTTCCTTTTGAATTATTAAAAGAGGCCCGAAGAAAGAAAAGAAGAAAAAGAAATTAATTAGCCTAAACACCAAAAGATTTTAAGCCTATGAATACCGGAGAAAACGATCAGGGATTAAGAGTCATTCTGGACTTTGTCCGGAAAGGAAGTATTATTCTACTCATCTTGCATTTTTACATTAGTTGCTACACTGCTTTTGAAAAATGGGGTCTGACATTTAAAATTTTGGAATCTATTCTACTCAATTTTTCCCGTTTCAGTTTCGTTACACATCCGGTTTATATTAAAGCATTTTCGTTAGGGCTACTTGTTTTATCCTTGATTGGAGTAAAAGGAAAGAAAGACGAAAAGATCAATCGAAGCAGTATCGTGGCTTTTTTGGTATTGGGCATCCTGATTTATTTTATTTCCGGGTTACTATTTTATTCAGCCCTCCCGGCTGAGCCATTAACATGCAGTTATATACTTCTTACGACCTCCGGATATCTTCTTTTTCTTACAGGTGGGGTCAGGTTGTCCAGATTGATTAAACTTCAGCTCAATAAAGACATTTTTAACGAGCAGAATGAAACCTTTCCGCAGGAAGAAAGATTACTGGAAAACAAGTACAGTATCAACTTACCAGGCTTATACAAGTTGAAAGGAAAGGTCCGGAATATGTATCTGAACCTCATCAACTGTTTTAGAATGGTTTTAATTATCGGCTCTCCGGGAGCGGGGAAAACATTCTACCTGATCAGGGAAATTATTTTACAATCGATAAGAAAAAATTATTGCGTAGTACTATACGACTTCAAATATGACGACCTGACTAAAATTGCTTATAATGCATGGCTCAAGTATAAACACACCTACCCGGTAGAGCCTAAATTTTACATCATTAATTTTGATGATCCGATAAATAGATGCAACCCACTTGAGCCCTCCACCCTACTGGATATAACCGACGCAACCGAAAGCTCACGCACCATCTTACTCGGGTTAAACATGGAGTGGATTAAGAAGACTGGCGACTTCTTTGTGGAGTCACCAATAAATTTCTTTACCGCCGTTATTTGGTTTTTAAAAAAATATAAGAATGGTATTTATTGTACGATCCCGCATGCGATAGAGCTCACACAGATGCAATATGACGATCTTTTTCCGGTTCTATCGACAGAACCGGAGATCGAAGTCCTCATTAATCCATTTATTAGCGCTTATATGAACCGGGCAATGGAGCAGCTGGAAGGGCAGATTGCTTCTGCCAAAATAGCCCTTGCCCGGATTTCCTCGCCCCTTTTGTATTATGTACTCTCGGGAAATGACTTTTCCCTGGACGTGAACAATCCTAAAGAACCAAAAATTGTGGCGCTGGCTAACAATCCAGAAGAAACCCAGATCTACGGCGCTGTAATTTCTCTATACATCAACCGCCTTTTCCGGATACTGCCTAAAAAAGGTAGACAACACACAGCTATTATTATTGATGAAGCCTCAAGTTTGTTCGCCAATGGCATTGAAAATTACCTGGCCATTGCCAGGGGATATTTTTTAGCAACCTTCCTGGCAATTCAAAATGTGGCTCAGTTA
>CAZAVR010000428.1:0-4074 GCA_964488435.1 uncultured Cytophagales bacterium
GATCCGTTTTTTTCCCAGGATTATAATGGGGCCGCCCAGGCAGGTATACTTATGCCCGGAACAATCCGTTAAGGTATATTGATCCGTCAGGTAATGCTCATAGTGACTGGGAAGCGGAGGAGCGAAGGCGTTACAATTTTTATTTTTTTTATGGCGACGCTGAGGCACCTGATTATGATCAAGGTATTGTTGATAAGTTCGAGGAACACATGAAAACGGACGGTGGACGATATTTTGCTACTGGCAATGGGGCGATGGATCTCGATTTGCCGCCTCAAATACTCTTTCACTTTCCGGGATCGTTTTATGAAAATCTTTTTAACTTAAATTCGTTCGAAAACACTTACGGTCTTCCAACTGCGGATTTAGGGGATACGGGAGAAGGAGGAGGGGATGGGTTTGATTTGAGTTGGTTTGACTTAAACAAACTTGATGCAATTGCTGGAGGTATTGGGCTGAGTATGGGAGTGAAAGAGGTAGGATTCGATGCTGCGAAAAAGTTTGGGGAATTATCGGGAGGAACAGAAAAATATTTAAAGGTTACCATGTTCATTGGTAAAGCCACTGGGATAATTGGTGCCGGGGTTGCTTGGAAAGGTTTTTATAATAATCCCTCGGTCGCCAGTGGATTCAAAGCATTGGGAACTACCGCTTTAGCTTTGGGTAAGACTAGTCCGTTTGTAGGGGTTGGTTTAGCTGTATTAGACTTAACCGGAGGTAGTGACTGGATTTATGGTAAAGTTGGTGATGCAGTTAATGAAGGGGTTTCCTATTTCACAATAAATAAATAATGAAAAAACTAATTCTTAAATTTCTTTTCCTTTTCTATAACTATTATGGAGAGGGTAGCTCAAAATCGATAGCTTACTTTAGTGCTCTGGCAGCTCTAATTCTGACTTTGTTTTTAAATATGTTTACAATACTAGCATTCTTTGGTGTTGTGAATAGAAATTCTAATAGTGAAACTGCAAAAGTAGTTCAGTACTTAGTTGGTTTTTTAATTTTTATTCCTGCCTTTTATATTTTGAAGAATATTTTTAAAGAAGAGGAAGTTTTAAAGATTAAAATGGAAAAGTCTACAATTCGAAAGGGATATTCTCTTGTTATTTGTTATTTAGTTTTATCTGTTTCCCTCTTGATGTGGGTATCTTTAAGGAAATAGGAGCGCATTTTTATAACAATGAAAAGAATTGTGCGGTGTTTCAGTATATTGAGTTTGCAAGCCGGCAGAAATTATCTTTGCTTGAAACCAAAGATAATTTTGAGAAGATGTTTAAATCCGGATATTTCAACTCGCGTATGAACGTTTTTTTGCGGGTAAAATAGTAATGTTGACTGATTATTTAAAAATTTCGGAATAATATTTTGTTTTGTATTTTCCCGGCGATATTATTCAGGTTCATGGTTACCATTCCGGCACAAAGTCCGAGATCGTCATTCGCGTGAAAGCATCTCTCCCTGTAGTGATGCGCGGTAATCCATTAGGGGTAAGCAGAATCCGATAAATTCCTGGAGATAGTTAGCCCGTCTGTTTTGGGACAAAAGGGAAAGTAGGGGGGATGAATTTTGTTTCTGGCATTTTTTATATACGACGCTCTCATAAAGCTGGGACAATACTATTTTGATGAACTTTGGAAGTAAACACGGTCCTTCGAAACCTTATTATTACACCCTTCGATAAACTCAAGATGATAGCGTGATTACAAGGTGTCAGGAAAAGGCGAGTTTAGATCAGAATATAAGTCCTTTCGTTGCGTTTGGCCAGGCTGTTAACCCAGTCAATGAAAGCCCACGTTACATGGATTGTGGTAAGGTCTGCAAGAGTATCTATTCCCCTTTGGTAGAAGACAATAACTCCCTGACGTCTACATCCAACACTACCGCGATTTTCCTTAGTACCTCAATGCTCGGCTGCGCATTGTTATTACAGTAGTTGGTTACCACCACATAGCTCTTATTGATTTTTTCTGCCAACCAGGTTTGGCTTCTTCCCTGCTCTTTGAGCACTTCTTTTATTCTGTTCATGTTTTGTTTGCCCGACATCACGAGTTGTTATACAGTATATAAAAATAGGCCTTTGTAATCTCTTTAAATGCGGCCAAGGACTATATTATAGAAAAATATTGTTTTATATTGAATTATAATATATATTTATATTGTATTTTAGTACAATGTAAAATTTGCCGAAGAAACCGAATGTCAAAGTTTCAACGTGCAACACTCCGGAAAGTTTAAATCAATCACCTAATCAAACATCAACCAAACCATGACAACCCTACCAGATTTAAAAGCACGCGCTACTGCGCCGCCGTCCAGTTACAAATGTATCGACGGCCATACGCTGTCGGAGCAGATCGGGTTTATCAAACCGGGGCCCGGCCTGGATCTGTCAAAGTACGCCTATATGGCGGCGGCTGTATCAGGCGATTGTCTTTCGTTGCGGCCGGGTGGGGCCGTGTTCGACGGAGATTCAGTGCTGTTCCGGGAGCTGCGGGGCTGGACGTCGGGTGAAGGACTGGAGCAGCTGCGTACTTATCTCGGCGGGTTGGTAGTGGTTTCGGTAAAGGGGCAAATGATGGTCAAGGAGCTGGATGGCGTGGATGCCGTCCGCGGTGTACTCCGCCTGAGGCAATACCTGCCGGAAGGAACAAGAGCCTATTACTTTAAAGATGTCTGGCGCCTGTATGTGGTAGATGAAGTCCAGCAGAGACCTGTGTTTGTGTGAGGGTAACACTCACGCTGGTTCAAGGGCCTCCCTTGGACTAATAGCCAAACAGCGTCCGCTGAGTGCATTAATTTTTAGATTGGTATATGAGCCGTAAATACAGGATTTCAGACCAGGAACATCCTTACTTCGTCACATTTACCGTCATCAACTGGATAGAAGCATTCATACGGGAGGAGTATAGGAATATATTTCTGGAGGATTGACCGTACAGCTCCTGTACGGACTATTACAGAACGGAGCATTCGAAGTGGTATATTTGGAATAAAGATTTCATTCAGCGGGACGCTGCGCTTATTGGGTACAAGGGAGACCCTTGCACCAGCGGGTTGCAGGGTCATGCCGACCATTGCGGAGGCATCTCCTATTCAAACGGAAGGGTGTGATACGTTAGGCGTAGTTTGCAACTACGTCTTTTTATTTTTTAATTGGAGTTTTAAACAGGAGATACGATTATGATTTTATTTGATCCAGCTCACCCAGGTGAACTCATCCGCGAAACGCTTGATGGTATATATGAGGAGACAGGGCAAAAACTCACCGTTGAACAGGTTGCCAAGATATTGGGAACGACCCGTAAGACGTTATCGGCGATCATAAATGGAAAGTCTGCCGTTTCCCCCGAAATGGCTATCCGTTTAGGTGCGGCATTTCCCAACACCACGCCGGAATTTTGGTTAGGAGTGCAGGAAGATTATAATTTGGCGCAAGCTAGAAAGCGTATAGATGCATCTAACATTCGGCCAATATGGCACCCTAAGACGTTACAACCAGCTTAATCGGACACATGGAATTATACCGTCGGGGATTTCCGGACAGCACCACCAGCTTAAAGAAGCAAGAGTAACTGTTGTTTGTCGCAAAACAGTTCTTGAAGATATTCCTGATTTAGTGGCACTCTGTGACTGATGGTAGCGTGAGATTGTATTTTTTGGGGAATGTTAATCGGGAGTCAGTGGACTGATCGAGGGAGATAATTGGCAAAAGAGCCCATTACAAATGGGTGAGGATAGGAGGGTGTACTTGCAAACTACACCCAGCGGGGATTTCGGGATTACTTTTGCCTACGAAGAAAATTATAACCGGATCAAAAGTGAGCTGAATAGGACCGCCGAAGCGGCAGAATGGCAACACCATCAATACCCGCTACTATTATTCCGGCTTTGAGACAGATCATACCAACGGCACTACCCGCCATATCCAGTATATCCAAAGTCCTGTCGGACTGGCGGCCATCATTGAGAGTAACAACGGAACGCACACCCCGCACTACACTTATACGGGGGCGCCCAGCCCGATCACCTGGGAAGCATCCTGACGGTAGTGAACGCATCGGGGAATATCGAGGC
>CAZAVR010000429.1:0-923 GCA_964488435.1 uncultured Cytophagales bacterium
AACACTGTCATGCAGAGCTTGTCGAAGCACCGGGGAGCCGAAGGACAATAATTGAGTTTATATATGAGACAAACGTTCAGCATCTGATCAGCTACGGCTTTAAGATTTCCAGCGACAGTCATGTCGTGAAGGATTGCATCCAGGATCTTTTTATGGACTTATGGGACAGCCGTGAGAACCTTTCTATGGTGAATTCCATTCGTTATTATTTGTTGAAGTCCTTAAGATATAAGATTATAAGACATTTGAAGGACAATAATCTGGCTGATCTTGATCTGGCGGCATTTGAGGCGGGTGACCAGGATTTTGAATCCCAATTAGTAAACAAGGAGTCGGATACCCTTCAGTCAAAAAAGTTGCATGCAGCGCTCGAGCGCCTGCCGAAACGACAGAAGGAGGCAATTCACCTTCGTTACTTTGAGGAGCTGAGTAATGAGGAGGTGGCAGTAGTGATGGGTGTCAACTATCAGTCTGCCTGTAAGTTTATTTATACCGCACTGAGAAGCCTGAGAGATGTGATGACTGTCCTGGGTTTGGTCGTTATGCAGGTGTGAAGTGCCCTTCGACGCGGTCAGGGTGACAGCTCCGCTGTCGCAGTTGGTCCATTGTCACCTACAGTGGAACACTGTCATGCAGAGCTTGTCGAAGCACTGGGGAGCTGAGGTACTTTGCCCTTCGACGCGGTCAGGGTGACAGCTCCGCTGTCGCAGTTAGTCCATTGTCACGCACAGTGGAACACTGTCATGCAGAGCTTGTCGAAGCACCGGGGAGCCGAAGGACAATAATTGATTAAAATGAATAAAAATAATACATCTAAAGAAAAAACTGCCGGGAATAAAGTTGTGATTTTCTGGTTCCGCCGGGATCTTCGTTTGGAGGACAACAGAGGACTTCATGAAGCATACAAAAAACTATTGAACTCT
>CAZAVR010000429.1:933-1155 GCA_964488435.1 uncultured Cytophagales bacterium
TGAAGCATTAAAGTCGGGATTTCCCGTTGTGCCCGTTTTTATCTTTGACACCGGCATTTTAGGAAAGTTGCAGGATACTTACGACCGTCGTGTGGATTACATTCACCAGGCTTTGGCCGCCATCCACAGCAGCCTGAAAGAGGCAGGATCGGGTATCCGCTGCTTTAAGGGTGTGCCTGTTGAGGTGTTTAACAACCTCATCGCGCAGTACGATGTGCAGGC
>CAZAVR010000429.1:1165-4071 GCA_964488435.1 uncultured Cytophagales bacterium
GTGACTATGAGCCTTATGCCAGAAAAAGGGATGAGGAAGTCCGGTTATATCTGCAATCACAAGGCGTCGCCTTTATGGATTTTAAGGACCAGGTGATCTTTGAAAAATCCGAAGTAGTGAAGAGTGATGGCACTTCCTATTCTGTTTTTACGCCCTATTCAAGAGCTTGGAAGGCGCGTCTGACCAGGGAAGATTACGAAGCGCTGCCGGTAGATATGCGGCATTTTTTGCCAATGGCGGATGAAGAGTTGCCGGGTTTGTCTTCGCTGGGCTTTCAAAAGACAGACATCACCTTTCAAAAGCCTGATCCCGACCCGGCGAAAGTAAGTAACTACGATCAGTACCGGGATTTTCCAGCACTTGATCACACGACCCGCCTGGGTATAGCGTTGCGTTTCGGTACCATTTCTATACGCCGGTGTGTTGATTTTGCTTTGCGGCATAATGAGGTTTGGCTTTCTGAGCTGATATGGCGGGAGTTTTTTATGCAGATTCTGTGGCATTTTCCAAAAGTGGTCGACACCTGCTTTAAGCCCCGGTATGAATCCGTTAAGTGGCGTAACGATGCATCCGAGTTTGCGCGTTGGTGCGACGGTAACACCGGTTACCCGATTGTGGACGCCGGTATGCGTCAGCTCAACCAGACTGGTTATATGCACAACCGGGTGCGCATGATCGTGGCTGGATTTTTAACCAAACATTTACTGATAGACTGGCGCTGGGGGGAAGCTTATTTTGCCGAAAAGCTCAATGACTATGAATTGTCCTCCAACAACGGCAACTGGCAATGGGCGGCAGGATGTGGTTGCGATGCAGCTCCTTATTTCAGGATCTTTAATCCGACCATGCAGGCAAAGAAATTCGATAGGGATTCCAGGTACATTTTCACCTGGTGCCCGGAATACATGTATACTGTACCTGAGCCCATGGTGGTTCATGAGAAGGCAGTCGCCAGAGCACTGGAGGTTTATCGGGAAGGAGTGGGTTAAGGGACAGGGAGGATTTTGAAGTTGGCTACGTGCCTACAGCCTACAGCCTAAAGCCTACAGCAATAGGCCGTAGGCTATAAGCAATAGGCAGTGCTAACGTTAAAGCGTACAGCTTAAAGCCTATAGCCCCAAGTCTATCGCCTACAGCCTAAAGCTTACAGCCTAAAGCAAATTACCACCTTCGTTAAAAAAAGTGAAAATAAAATGGACTAAAAATGATGAATTTTTGCACTGGGTATATATCAATGCAAAAAGAAGGAGATGTTCAGAGATTTTTCCAGCTTTGAAATAGAGGATTTCGCTTTTGACGAATCGTTCCAGAAGTGGGTGACGGATGTGGATTCAGATCACCGTGATTTTTGGGAGCGTTATATGAGTGAACATCCCCATCAGATCGATAAGGTGCTTGCTGCCAGAGAATTGGTGATGAAACTGGCCAGTGAAGATATTGGGGAGAACAGAGAAATGGCTGATATTATCTGGGTCAATGTGAAGAAGCATATTGCCGGGAGACGTAAGCTCTTTAGCGCTGTGACTTTGTTCCGGGTGGCGGCTGCCGTTGTCCTGCTTGTGGTTACGTCGTTTGTATTCTATTTCTTTCAGGGGGATACGGAGGTGCAAAGGCAGGTATTGCAGTTCACAGGCATAGTGAATGAAGAAGCCATAGAGCATATCAACCGTACTGATAGTATATTGACAATGGTACTTGCAGACGGCAGTTCAGTACATCTCGAAAAGAACAGTCGTATAGTATATTCCAAAGGTTTTCATGCGAAAGACCGCGTGCTTCATCTGCATGGAGAAGCTTTTTTTAATATTCGGAAAGACCCTAAACACCCCTTCATCATATTTGCGAATAAAGCGGTAGTGAAGGTGCTGGGAACGAGTTTCAGGGTAAAAGCTTATGACAACTCGACCAAAGTGGTGGTATCTGTGAAAACGGGCAAAGTATCCGTTTTCGATCGCAAGGATTTCGGCAGAAACAGCGATGATCTTCAGATGCCCGGCTTGGTACTTGCCGCGAACCAGCAGGCGGAGTTTTCCGCGCAGGTAGAGAAATTCAGTAAGATGGTGGTGCCGGATCCTCAATTACTGGGGACGGCCAATAAAAAAGAGTTTGATTTCGATCAGACACCGCTGCCCAGGGTTTTTGAAACCCTGGAGAAAGCTTATGGTATAGAAATTATATATGATAGAGACTTTGCGGCGGGACGATTGGTGAAGATCAGCCTTGAGGACGAAAGTCTTTTTGAAAAGCTTGATCTGATCTGTAAAACCATGGGGCTTAAATACCACGTGGTGGATGCCAGGATTATTATAGAAAACCAATAACTAAACCTTAAACATGATGTCAGAATAATCTATTCCTAACCTGAAAAAAAATGTAAAAAAGGGCTGACGATGGTACCAGCATCGACAGCCCTGAAACGGTGTCCTTTTTTATCCATTCCAAAAAATGGATGAAAACCGGATTTGCTTTCCCATTGTCGAAAATAAAAAAACAAAATCTTTCAAAAGTATGAAAAAAAGTCGACTACCAGCGCAGATTTTTGTAGCCATGATAAAGTTTTCCTGCTTTCATTTATTTGTGGTGATCATGACCCTGGGGGTGAGTCTTGCAGGGAATACTTATTCCCAGGAGACTTTATCCAAATCTGTCACCCTTCAACTGGACAACCAGGATTTTATGACTGCGCTCAATGCCATTGAAAAGAGTGCGAAGGTGAAGTTCAGCTACGACATGGCTGTTGTGCCGAGAGAGAGGGTGAATCTGAAGGTCAACACCGAGAAGTTATCGTCCGTGTTGGAAAAACTCCTGACTCCCCTACGTTTAACCTATACCGTTTCAGGTAAGTATATCATCATCAAGTGATTTCTCATCTATAGAGAGTGATACGTCCAAATTGGTTCTATTTC
>CAZAVR010000430.1:0-4034 GCA_964488435.1 uncultured Cytophagales bacterium
GCTCTCCTTTCTTACATCTATTATTACCGGCTGTTCTCCCTGCTCTTTCCGGTCTGTTAGCTCCTGAACCGTCACCGACGCTATCGAATCGGTTTCCTTTCCCGCAGCGAGCCAGGAGGCAAATCCCCCTTCCAGATAGCCAATGGTGTAATCATACCCTACCCTCGCCAGGCGGGTAACCACCTCCTCTTCCCGGCCCTGCTCTGTGACCAGCAAAATCGACTGCCTGATATCAGGGATCAGCGCTCCTACCCACGGAGCAAAGTTACCATCTATCCCTATGTTGATGGAATTGGGGATAAAACCTTCAGCAAATATTCCGGCCTCACGCGTATCCAGCACCAATGCACCCGTCTCGTTGGCCGCAGCCTCAAACGCTTCGGGAGTCAACGCCTGATTTCCCCTGCTTAAAACACTGTCTATACTCTCGTAACCCTGTTTATTCATCAGCACATTTTCGGGAAAATAGGCGGGAGGTGGCGTAAGACCCTCCGTTACATCCCGGATAAACTGATCCTTGCTTAATGGCTGCAAAGCGTAATTGGTCCGCTTTTGATTTCCGAGCGTATCGGAAGTTTCTTTGCTGATATTTTTCCCGCATGCAGATCCTGCGCCATGTGCCGGATAAACGATCAGGTCGTCTGGAAGAGGTAGAATCTTCTCACGCAGAGAGTCATACAAATAACCCGCAAGTTTTTCCTGCGTGAGATCCGGGGACAGCTTCTGTGCCAGGTCGGGCCGTCCTACATCACCAATAAAAAGCGTATCTCCCGTAAAAAGAGCAATGGCCTTCTTCTCAGGATTTCTCAGCAGATAACACACGCTTTCAAGCGTGTGTCCGGGAGTGTGTAAAACCTGTATAGTGATATCGCCCAGTCGAAGTATCTCGTTGTCTTCTGCGATATGCGCCGGAAAACCCGGCTGAGCACCAGGTCCGTACACGATGGTGGCGCCCGTTTCTTTCGCCAGATCCAGATGACCGCTCACGAAGTCGGCATGAAAATGGGTCTCAAGTACATATCTGATTTTCGCGCCGTCTTTCTCTGCACGACGAACGTAGGGTTCCACTTCACGAAGAGGATCGATAATGGCTGCTTCTCCATTGCTCTCAATATAATAAGCTCCCTGGGCAAGGCACCCGGTATAGATTTGTTTTATTTTCATAAATGAATAAGTTTTACTTCAGTTAAAAATAACGGCTTCGCCCATCACAGCATATTTCGGCGGTTGGCGGAAGTCTTCACCGGACTTCCCGATAATTCACCGGCACATCGGAAAATACACTACAATGGATAACGAATCAATTGGCTGGTTTCGCGGCCATCTATCCACTAAAAAATAACCTAATAGATTCCGCTCTAAAGCAATTCGCATAAAATAAGTTAGATTTGCGCATGTTGTCATCACATAACCTAAATTGGCAGTTTTGAATTTGAAGATTCATCAGCCATAATTTTGATTAATTCATAACGTCGGACTTTTGTCTGAGCCGGAAAACCCAGTAGTTCTAAAGCTTTTAATCGCACGATTTTGATGCGCAACTTTGCAATACACCTGGCCGTATGGGCTGTATGTTATCTTATTCTTGAAATCGTTCTCCGGTTCTATTTTTTCAACATTTCCGCTGATTTCCTGCGTCCAGACAAAGGATTACTACGGAAATATTATCCTGAGCTTGTCACAGTTCTTTCCGAAGAGGTCCCAGCAGACACCAATACCCGAACTATTCTGATACTCGGGGGATCTGTCGTCAGTCCTGGATACTCACGCCTGGAAAAGCGTCTTGACACACTATTGACGCCTTATTTAAACCAAGGCAGTCAACTCAAAGTATATAATCTTGCAGTACCCGCGCATACCTCTCTTGACAACGTCAGAAAACTTGAGCTCCTGCCGGATAAGCATTTTGATCTGATTCTTTATTATGAAGCCATCAACGAGAGTCGCTTTAACAATGTACCGCCTCAGTTGTTCAGAGATGATTATGACCATGTCAAATGGCATCATGACATTTCTTTAATTCTCAGCCATAAGGAACTGCCTTTTCTGATAGCACCGTATGCCGTTCACTATTCTATCCGGCAGCTGCAGGACCGCCTGCAAGGAAAAACGTATATCGATTTTGAACAGATCAAACCGGAAAACATGACTTACGGTAACCACATCAAGACCGCCGGCCCCTACAATGCGAATATCAACAAACTGGTTAAAATAGCAAATGCACGACACGAAAAACTACTCTTGATATCCTATGCCTCTTACTTTCCTGAAAACGTCAGACTTACCGGAGGAGAAAGCGATATGGCCCATTTCGGCGGCTGTCAGTTTGCCTCTCCTGTTTCTGTATGGGGCAAGCCCGAAAATGTCAGGAAATGTATTGTGGAAAATAACCGTGAACTCCTTCAGGTAGCCCGGCAAACCAATACCCCGCTCCTGGACATGGCTAACCTTGTACCTCAAAAAAAATCTTATTTCTGTGACGTTTGCCATTTTAGCGAAGAAGGTGCAAGATTCTTCGCAGACCAACTTGCTAAAAATATTCTGGAACGAAAGCTCCTTGACAAATAACAACCGGACAGTTTTTTTTGCTGTTCCCTTCAGATGATTCCCTCATCTTTGAAACTGAAATACCCCCCTTCCGCTAATATTAAATGATCCACGACGGGGATATCCATCACTGCACCGGTAGAAACCAGCTTCTTGGTGATCACCAGATCCGACTCGCTGGGCTTTGCGCTACCGGAAGGGTGATTATGGATCACGACAACCGAAGACGCCAGATATTCCAGCGCAGACTTAAACACCATTTTAATATCAACAAACGTACCCGAGACACCGCCCGTACTTAACTGTATTTTCCTGATGACGTGATGGGAGCGGTTGAGCATCAAAAGCCACATCTCTTCGTGCTCTTTGTCGGCGAACTCTCCTTTCATTTCCATGTACACGTCATAAGAGGACTTCACCTGGCGCCTGCGGTTAGGTTCGATGTCCCTTCTACGCCGGCCCAGTTCAAGCGCCGCGATCAGTGTAATGGCCTTCGCATCTCCGATTCCTTTTACTTTGGTCAGATCCTTTACAGAAAGTCTGGACAAATCTTTGACGCTGTTATCCGCAAGTCCAAGAATCACTTTCGCCAGATCCACAGCAGAAAACTGTGCTGTTCCGGATCCTAAGAGGATGGCGATCAGCTCTGCATCGGAAAGGGCTGACTTCCCTTTGATAAGCAACTTTTCCCTCGGACGGTCTTCTTCCGCCCAACTCAGTATCCGGCGGGGAGGTTCATGATTAGTTTTATTCATAGTGTGTCGATAAAAACCAAAAGGTCTATAATCAAATATAACGAATATTTCTTTCGTTTCCAAATTTAAACGGGATTGTTTCTACCCCTGAAAACAGGTAGCAGAGACAATCCCGAACAAACTTCGCCCTGATAACGATTATGCTTCCAAGGTCACTACCGTTCTTTTGATAAATGCAGTCAGCTCGCTTCCCGTCAGCATCCCCTGGGAAAGTAAAGCCAGATCAAAAATCTGCCGGGCCAGCGCCTCACCCTCCTCACCTTCCTGCACTGAAGCCAGCTTGGATATCAACGGATGATTGGCATTTACCGACACGGTATACATCATAGGCATATCGCCAAACATACTCCGCTGACCTGATGCAGCCTGCATATCCATCATCCTTCTGATAAACTCCGGAAAAGTGATGATTACCGGAAGATCATCGGCGGGCATCGGTTCGATGGTTACCGTTTTAGACTTGTCATTTACGGCCGCCTCGAAAACAGACTTTACCTTCTCCTCATCTTCTTTAGAAAGGACACTCTCTATCTTGAAATCTTTTTCTATAAGCTTGTCCACAGGGTCAGCGTCCACACGCTTTACACTGACTTTCTCCAGCTTTCCTTCCAGCGCTCCGATCAGATGCGAATCAATCACGCTATCCAGTACGAGTACATCATAGCCCCGTTTCTCCACCGACTTGATAAATGCATCCTGCTTCTGAAGATCAGAAGTATACAACCATACCAA
>CAZAVR010000431.1:0-4030 GCA_964488435.1 uncultured Cytophagales bacterium
TGGTGGTAACTGATATCATGGGTAACGCAACTACATTCAAACAAAAGATTCTGTAATCATGGCATTCCTTAAACCCGGACAAAAAGCCCCTGCCTTTAGTGCAAACGATCAGGACGGCAATGAAGTGACGTTAGCAAGTTTAAAAGGGAAAAAAGTTGTATTATACTTTTACCCTAAAGACATGACTCCGGGCTGCACCAAGGAAGCGTGCAATCTTCGTGATAACTATAAAGCTTTACAGAAAAAAGGATACGAAGTTTTCGGGGTGAGTACGGACAATGAGAAGAGTCATCGAAAATTCATTGACAAGGAAAAGTTACCCTTCCGTTTACTGGCCGATCCTGACAAGGTAATTCACGATGCATACGGTACCTGGATAGAAAAATCGATGTATGGAAGAAAATATATGGGTACAGCCCGAGTGACTTACATCATCAATGAGAAGGGTGTTATTGAAGAATTAATTGAAAAAGTGAAGACAGACGACCACGCGGCTCAGATACTTTCTATATAGTACGTGTGTTACACCATATCCGTCAGGTTAAGAGTATGACCACCATAGAAGATTTAATATCCCAGAAAGTTTCGCTCCTACGGAGCTCGGCTCAAATCATTAATATTTTTTCTATACACGTTTAGCTGCGCTGCAGCTAGTTGTAGCACTGTGGGTTCGGTATATGTATAGAAATCAAAGTATAATTCCATCAAAGCTCGTAGGAGCGAAATTTGAGCGCATGCATAACCTGACGGCTATGGTGTTACACTTGCGGAAATACCAATGAAAGATCCAATGTCAATCCTGGCAATGTGGTAGATGAAGGCCGATCGGTGCGCACATACGGTTTAAGCTTAATGGAGTATTTCCCATCACTCGCTAATGTATAAACTAAAATAGTTTGTTCCTGAGGATGCACGATCCAATACTCCTTCACACCGGCCTCTTCATAGACATCAAATTTTTCATGCAAATCTTTTGATGAAGTTTGCGGGGAAAGGATTTCGATAATCCAATCGGGCGCCCCTAAACATCCACGGGCATCAATCTTGGAAGGATCACAAATTACGCATAAGTCGGGCTGAACTACGGTGGTAATGTTTTGGTCTGATTTGTCTTTAGAGGATAAGAATAGTCTAACATCAAATGGAGCGGCAAATACCTGGCAGTTCTTTTTCAGTAAATGATTTGCTATCTGCCTGAATAATTCACCCGAAACTTTTTGATGTTGGCTGGAAGGTCCAGGAGACATTTTAAAAATTTTTCCCCTAATGAGTTCCGTTATACCATCCAGGTCCCACGTAAGGTATTGGGAATACGTGTAAGAGCCCGTCATATCCGGTTCCTCTACTTTCATAACTTCAATTTAATTCATACACAACGAAAAAAAACAATCCATCATTATTTTGACCTAAAAATCAAGACAAAATAAAAAGCCACTCTGATAAACAGAATGGCTTTCTATTATTTTATAAAAGGAATCAACCCTGAATTACTAGGCCTTGTTTTTGATGTCCTGGATTTCAGAACGGATAGCCTGAGCAATGTTTTTCAGGTCCTGCATGCCTTTACGAACACGTGTGCCGGCAGCGCTGTTACCCTTGTTATAGAACTTGTCGATATCGCCTTCCAGGGAAGCTATAAGGTCTTTAAGCTCTTGAAACTTTTGCATTGTCATATGAATTTTGGATTAAAAATTAGTTTCTCAATGCCAATTTAAATAAAAACGCTAAAAAACAACCAGAAAAGCGGTTTTTTTTAGACGCCCTTAGTTACAGACACCAGCGCTTCCTCTTTATAGAATCCACTATCAAGCTTCGTTTTCAACGCAGAGAAGGCATTCAGCGTCTCCTCAACATCCGCTAGCGTATGGACTGCGGTAGGGATGATTCTGAACATGATAACATCCTTAGGTACAACAGGATAGATTACTACTGAGCAGAAAATATTGAAGTTCTCGCGAAGATCCATTGACATGTTTGCTGCTTCACCAACACCGCCTTTAAACAGCACAGGTGTTACCATGGAAGTTGTGGTTCCGAGGTAAAAACCGCGTTCACGTAAACCATTCTGAATTGCCTTCACAATGGTCCACAATTTCGAACGAAGCTCAGGTTGCGTACGAAGCAGTTCGAGACGCTTCAAAGCGCCCATTACCAGCGTCATAGGCATGCTCTTCGCATAGATCTGAGAACGCACGCTATAACGCAAATACTTTAGGATACGCTTATCACCGGCAACAAACGCCCCAATACTTGCCATTGATTTAGCAAAAGTTGAGAAGTATAAATCGATACCATCCTGCACACCTTGCTCCTCGCCTGTACCAGCACCTGTCGGGCCCATACAACCGAAACCGTGTGCATCATCAACAAATAAACGGAAGTTATATTTCTTCTTCAGTTCCACAACGCCTTTCAGGTTACCCTGATTTCCAGACATTCCGAACACACCTTCAGTAATTACTAAAATACCACCACCTGTTTCATCAGCAAGTTTGGTGGCGCGCTGAAGTTGTTTCTCAAGGCTATCCATATCGTTATGTGTATACACAAAACGTTTTCCAATGTGTAAACGAACTCCGTCAATAATACATGCATGTGATTCTGCATCGTAAACGATAACATCTTTACGATCAACCAGGGCATCGATAATCGATACTACCCCCTGATAACCAAAGTTCAGTAACATAACGTCCTCCTTCTTCACGAAGTCAGCCAGTTGACGTTCCAATTCAAGGTGATGAACGGAGTTACCTGACATCATGCGGGCACCCATCGGTAAACCCATGCCATATTTTGCTGCTGCTTCCGCATCTGCTTTTCTTACTTCGGGATGGTTGGCCAACCCCAGGTAGTTATTCAAACTCCAATTCAATACCTCACGCCCGTTAAATTTCATCCTCGGACCGATTTCACCCTCTAATTTGGGAAAGAAGAAATAGTCATCAGGAAGATGTGAATACTTGGCCAATGGGCCAACTTCCATTCTTAGCTTGTCAAATAAATCTACCATGTGGTGTTGTGATTAAAATTGCGGCAAAAATAACGAAAAAACGATTCTCTGCATGCTTTAATCCCTTTGTAGCATCTGGAAATTATCATTAACCTTGTGGTTTAGGGCTTGAAAAATGACAAAAATCAACAAAATACTTATTGCAAATCGCGGAGAAATAGCACTACGAATCATGCGCTCAGCCCGAGAACTGGGAATAGCAACGGTTGCCGTTTATAGCGAAGCTGACCGACTTTCTCCTCACGTTCGGTTTGCTGACGAGGCTGTCTTTATCGGGGCACCTGCGTCAACAGAATCGTATTTGCGCATTGACAAGATCATTGCCGCAGCTAAACAAACGGGTGCCAATGCCATCCACCCAGGGTATGGTTTTCTTTCAGAAAATGAAACTTTTGCAAAGGCTGTTGAAGCCGCTGGAATCATATTCGTGGGCCCTTCAGCCAAAGCCATCGAACTGATGGGGAGCAAGCTGGCAGCAAAGGCCGCGGTATTTAATTACAATGTTCCGCTTGTTGCCGGAACGAAAGAGCCAATCTCCAATGTGGCGGAGGCCAAAAAGATCGCAGCTGATATTGGATACCCTGTATTGATTAAAGCCAGCGCTGGTGGTGGCGGCAAAGGAATGCGGATTGTTCAGCACGAAGAAGAATTTGAAGAACAAATGGATCGTGCTATCAGTGAAGCTACTTCTGCTTTTGGGGATGGGTCTGTCTTCATTGAAAAATACATTACTAAGCCCAGACATATCGAGTTTCAGGTGTTGGGTGATCAACACGGAAATGTTGTTCATCTTTTTGAAAGAGAATGTTCTATTCAACGCAGACACCAGAAGGTAGTAGAAGAAGCTCCATCAGCTGTTCTTACTCCCGCAGTTCGTACAGCTATGGGAGAGGCCGCCATCAACGTAGCCAAATCTTGCGGATATTATAATGCCGGTACAGTCGAATTTATTCTGGACGAAAACCTGAACTTCTATTTCCTGGAGATGAACACACGCCTCCAGGTAGAACACCCGGTAAC
>CAZAVR010000432.1:0-4029 GCA_964488435.1 uncultured Cytophagales bacterium
AGTACAGCACGCCACCAACCCTGCCCCACGGAGATGTATTGAATTTACGTATCATCATCGCTTGCGGTCTTTCTTCCGAAAACCGTAAAATCAGTTTTTGAAGGCAGGTCTTCTGACTTCCTCAGCAACTGAATCCTTCCCGCAACCAACCGGCCCTTGCAGTGGATTAATTTCAGCTGATTTTTGACGAGGTTACAGCAGCGGAGACTGTTCCGGACTTTCACCGGTATTCCCTTTTCAAACGACTGATCGGACAGCCGTTACCTTGATGCAAAGCTAAAAAACTATTTGGGAATAATCATTTAAAAATAACGGCGAAAACCGCCTGAAAGCGAAAGCCTCATGCCCAAAAACTCAGGGATGGTTATCGGAAGTGCCCAAAAACATCAGATTGTTTTCGGTGAGCCACTTCAGTATTGAACTGTTGCCCTTGACGGTAATATCAAGTTTCTGGCAAATATTATGACGGTGATTTTTTACAGTATAAGGGCTTATAAATAATTTTTCAGAGATCTCTACCGTGGACAATCCTGTGGCTATCAGCTGGAGTACTTCAAATTCCGACCTCGTGAGCTGCTCCCGGATCCGCATCATACCGGAAGTTTTCTCCTCCTGCTTCGATCTGAACTTGTTCAGGACAATCTCCACAACAGCCATCATCTGTCCTTCTTCTACCGGTTTGATGAGATAATGTGCCGGAGCAGCCGGAATAGCCCGCTGGACAATTTCTTTGTTATAATAGGAAGTCACAAAAATCAATTCAAACGCATACTCCTGCCTGTACTTCTCTATCAGCTCGATCCCTGTAATGGTATCGTTCAGATTGATATCACAAAACACCAGCTGGGGTTTCGACGCCTCCAGCTTCGTTTCAGCTTCTTCGATAGTCACCGCGATCTGCACTTCCAGGCTGCTGAAATTAACCTTTAGTATTTTCTCAAAATACCTCGCTATAACAATTTCGTCCTCTATGATCAGTACCTTCATGCTAAAGGGAAGTTTAAATGAACCGACACACCCTTGTCGAATCTGATTGTATAGATAGCATTCAACTGGCGAGCCAGGTCCGAGATGAGCGTCAAACCTATTCCTTTTCCTTTGGTAATCTTATCCGCGGCAGCCTCGTCGGATCCATTGTCAATATACGTCAACACTACATTTTGGCCAATCCGGTTGATATCTACCCGTATGAACGGCTCCTTGCTTTCCGTGAAAGCATGCTTCATCGAATTGGTAAGTAACTCCGCCACAATCAGCCCCAATGGAAGCGTTTTGTTATTGGACAAGACGATATCCGGCGCAATATTTTCATGGATAACCACCCGATGCATACCCTGATAGAGTTCGGCTGTCTGCGAGATAATCTTCTTAATATAATCATCCAATGGCAATTGATCCGGCTTTTCCTTGTGAAGGTGATCTTGCATAACCGCCATAATCCCAATTTTGCAAAGACCGAACCTCAGAATCTCCCGCACGTCTTCGGTGACAGCCCCCATCTCCTTCAACTTGAAAAGACCGTAGAGAAACTGAAGGTTGTTTTTGATCCTGTGCTGCATTTCAAGATTCAGTAGCTTAATCTGATGGTAGCTGTCCTCAAGCAAACGCTTCTGAACGTGGAGCTCCTGCGTGCGCGTTTCCACACTCTCTTCGAGAAGCCTGTTCTGATTTTGCTGCAATTCGTTCAGCTTTAACAACGCCGTGTGCTTCTCCAGCTCATACAGGAAAAGCTGCTTTTTTAGTGCGATATCAAAAATGATATATGTCACAATGCCGGAAGACAGTGATAGCAGGCCGTATTGCTTCAAGGCTTTTTCACCAAAAATAATAATAGAAAAATCGATGAGCAAAGCGGTCAGCACAAACACCAAAATACCTGCCGCATGAATTCGCTGGGCACTATTCAATGCGCTGTAACACCTGAAAAGACCATACAGAACCAGAAGGGAGAGAACAATAGCGGTGCAGGCCATGAACATACTCATCAGGTAAAAGTTGCCTATCATATTGTACACAAACGCTACCGGACTGAAAGCAGCGATAACCAGGATAATCCTTCTGAATAGTCTGTAAACGCCGATATTCAGGTTTTTTATATCACAAAAATCTATTGTCAGCAGATAGAAGCCCGCGAGAAGGAGATACACAAATAAAACAGTAACCTTGGCTCCGGCAATAGGATACTCAGGCATAAGCCAGTCTACTAGATAACCGCTGACGCCCAGAGAGTACCCCGAGATACCAACAATATACAGCATGAGCCATAGATAAGGCTTATAGAACCTGACCAGAAATGAAAACAGCGTAGACAAAAAACCAATGGCCAGACATCCCATTAAAAACAGATCCAGCAGCCGCTGCTTGTAATACACTTTGGCAAACCGCTCGCTTCCTGTAAGAGTGAACATAAGTTGAGGGTCATACTTTTTAGTATGTTCAACTCTCAAAAACATTTTTTTGGTGGTATTCGCCGGAAGATCAAAGCGAACTGACCTCCGGTTAACACCCTTGACCAAATCACTTTTGGCCCTGAAACTTCCGCTCTTTATCGGACCGGTAAGTCCGCCGGCGTCGTCTTCCAGCCATACGTCCACATAAGAAAGTGTGGCAAAATCCAAAACCTGAGTAAAGCCCGCATCGGTTCCGTTACTGATATTGGCCTTCAGCCAGAATACGCTGGTGGGTGACGATTTTTCGAAACCAAGCAGCGGCAAAAAAAGCTCCTCACGGCCCTTCAAACTCTCTAAAGTGGCTGTCTTCTGCTCGTCTTCCCAGACTTTAAGATAAGGAGTCAGGGGAATGGACTTGGTAGGAGATTGTATCACCAGAGTATCCTGCGCACAGGAAGGCCAATAAGAAACCAGGCAGACAATTATTAATAAGGGTAACGTTGAGCATTTCATCTAAGAACAAATATAACAAAAAAGATGGACTTTTCCTTGTTAAATTGTGCCTCACCTGATTATTGTGGCTTGAGATCTTTAAAGATCCTGGCATCTGCATAGAAAGTTCCAAAAGGAATCAAAGACGCCACAAAGGATACGAACAACTGATAATTGGTTAGGTTCAGCGTCAATCTGGCCCACAAAAGACTGGCCACATACCATATAAAAAGCCCACCATGTATTGCACCTGTATACCTCACATATTCGTCGATACCGGCCAGGTATTTCAGCGGCATGGCTATAAACAATAATACCAGGTAAGATATACCTTCGATTAAACCGGACGTCCTCAAATGGAACTTAGCAGATAAGAAATTCTCTCGCATCATATCAGATTATAACAATCAGCAAAACAAAGAAATTATGCGAGAAAAGTCCCCTAACCAACCGTAAAAATTTCAGACATCTGATTTCTGTTTGAATGTATAACGGGTATCCTCACTTATAGAGAAATCGCCAGGTTACATACCGGTTTTGTAAAACCAGGATTACTTTTTCCTGCTTTTTGACTTTTTGCCCGATCCTCTTTCCTCTGCCTTTCCGGTGACGATCTCCTTGATCCCCTCCAGTGTGGTTTTCCAGATAAAACTAAAAAAAGACCAGGACGCCTCTCTCTCCAACGTGGTTTTGGCGATACGCACGGGTCGCTTCCCTGAAGGATTGTTGTCGTCCAGAATCAGATTATTGATAAGATTGGTCAGCAAGGACCGCTCCTTCAACTTCCCCTCCCCTTTTTTGACCTTGAGGAGCCCCAGATAAAGATCCGTGTACAGCATATTCATGTTTATGGCTGACCAATGATCGTTCGCCTTGATTTCAAAGTCAAGTTTGCTGAGATTCCCGGACTTGACTTCAGCCAATGCAAGTGGCTTGCTGACAGGAGAAACACGCTTCATCTCAAAATTTTTCATTTTCCCTCCACATCTGAAATCACCCTTATCGGACAGCAGGTCAAACTCGAAAAATACATCCAGCGCTCCGGCATCCATAAACTTCGTTGCTACGTCCGCGCGACAGAATTTATTCTTCGAAATAGCCAGACTATCATTCGTGAGGTTCTTAATGACACCTTTGGTATCTCCAA
>CAZAVR010000433.1:0-4027 GCA_964488435.1 uncultured Cytophagales bacterium
CATGGTACTCCCTGGAATCATTTGCAGAAAGTAGTTGGCTTTTCTTATCCAGGAATACATAGACGTGTTCAAGGCAAGAGGCTGGTTGCCATAGTCGTTGACGACGATTACCCCTGCATAAGGCTGGGAAGCCTCGTCAGTATAGTGAAACTCGAAGACGGAACCTCCGCGAACCATGCCTATGGGGATGTTGTCGTACAATGCCACCAGGTAGAGGTCGATAAGCTGAGCTGACTTCCATACGTCGGCATCGGAGACAAGGTTGAGGGGCTTCCGGTCGAGCAGGTCTTTGATACAACCCGAAAAGGAAATGACGAGCAGTGACAGTAAAATCTTGGTCTTCATAGCGCAGTGACTTTCAGGTTAGAAGGTAATATTGATACCGGCATTGTATGTTTTTTGAAGCGGATATACTGAGAGTCGGCCGGTAGGTGTTTCCGGATCCATGAAACCCAGTCCTGAGAAAGTCAGGAGATTCTGGCCACTCACGAACAGATTTACTTTGCTGATTCCGAACTGACTGAGTCTGGGTGTGTCCATGGCGTAGCCGATATTAAGCGTTTTTAAACGGATGTAAGTCGCATCTTTCAGCCAGAATGAAGAGAATCTGTTGTTGTTGGTAGTACCGTTGTTGCGGATGGCGGGATATTTGCCCGGTATCCATTCTGAAGTGGGATCGGAAGGATCGGCGCGGTGCCATCTGTCCATGAAATAGGCATAAGTACTCATATCGTTTGCAAAAGGCTGGATCAGGAAGTGTTGCATTTGCATGACGAAGTTGGCTGCCCCCTGCCAGTTCATGGTGAAACTGAATTTTTTCCAGGAGGCAGTAAGGCCGAGTCCGTACATGATTTCCGGCGTCTCCCCGCGACCCAGCGGCTGTCCGTCGAAATCGTTGATTACGCCATCGCCGTTGAAGTCCTGGTAACGTATGTCCCCTGGAAGCAGTGTAGAATTGGCATTCCCGTCCTGGATGGGTGCGCTGAGAATTTCTTCCTGGGACTGGAACTGACCTACGGCCTTAAGACCCCAGAAGCGGTTTTTCCAGCGCCCTTCCAGGCTGTTTCTCCAGTAATCGTCCTGGGATGAAAAAGCCCGCTGCTCATAGTGCGTCCATTTGCTTTTGGTGAAAGATACATTTCCGGTGATATTGTATCGTATGCCGCTCACCTTATTTGCGTGGCTGAGGACGAGTTCGAAGCCTCGGGTCTGATCGTTGTTCAGGTTTTCGGCAGGCAAAGTGGCCCCGAAAGTGCTGGGAAGCTGAAGTGTACGCGTCCCTAATAATCCTTCCCGATTTCTGTTGAAAATGTCGAATTCAATATCCAAAAGTCTGTTCCATAGTCCGATTTCAATTCCGAAGTTAGTCATACGGGTCCTTTCCCAGGTAATTCTCGGGTTTGGTATACCTGCGTCAACCAGTCCGCTGCTGACGGTAGCGCCCCCCATGATATAGGTGGTAGAAGGGTAGGTGTAGCCCGCCAGGTACTGGAAAGCTCCGGTGTTGTCATTTCCTGATTCTCCATAGGAAGCTCTCAATTTCAAGTTATAGACGGAGGAGAAGCGATCTTTGAAGAAGTTTTCTTCCGAAATTCTCCATCCGGCTGAAACCCCTGAAAAGAACCCCCAGCGTATATCGGCTGGAAACCTGGGCGACCCGTCATAGCGGAAGCTGTACTCCAGCAGGTAACGGTCCATGAAATCATAGTTTACCCGCCCTACGAGACTTTGTCGTCCGTCGTCCGATGCGGTTCCGTTGTTGGTCTGTCCCAGAAGAGGGCCGGCAAAGAGCTGATCAATGGGAACCACATAGTTATCCCTTCGTGCAGAAATGGATGTGGTTTTCATTTCATTTTCTTCGTATAACAACATCGCCTGCACATTGTGTTTTTGGCTAAAAAGGCGATTGTAGTTCAGAGAAGCCTGGATTCGGGAGGCCGACCGCTCTGATTTGCTGAGGTTGAGGAAGTCGCTGTCTCTTCCGCCAACTTGTACGGAGGTGTTGGTGGCAGGATCCCATATATAGTGTTTGATCTGTTTTTGCCAGTGTTTATTGTCCTCATAGAACATATCGTAAGCGGCAGTAAAACGCGCCAGCAATCCTTTTACAAAAGGTATTTTGTAATCCAGACTCAGGTTCCCCTGCAGAGAATTGCGCCGGTTGCGGATATAGCCCGATAGCTCAGGCTCAAGATAGCCGGATAAGCCGTAGTTTGTGTTAAGAATCTTTCCGTCGGGTGTTTTCGGATTGACGATCGGCCAGGAATACTGCAGCCAGGAGGCCATTAGATAAGCATCCTGTACGAGGTCGTTTCTCAGCTCGCTCCTTGCCCCCAGGTCCATAGACAGACTAAGATTGTCGGTAATCTGGGCTTCCACGTTGGAGCGGAAGTTATATTTCTTATAATTCTGATTGCCGTCGTGGCCCCACATAGCAGTGGCGTTGTGACCTCCCAGGAGGAAAAAGTATTTTATTTTTTCACTTCCCCCTCTTACTGTAAGATTTTGTTGGGTCACCGGCACATAGTCTTTGACATAAAGCTTGTAATAGTCGTAATTCGGGTAGTTCAGAGGATCGGAGCCATTTGCGAATTTTTCAAGATCGCTGTCCGAATACACCCGGGTGCCGCCTATGTTCATGGCCGCTTCATTTTTCAGCGTGGCAAACTCATGGGAATTGACGAGCCTGGGGTATTTGGTGACATGTTGAAGGGCATAGTTAAAGGAGTAACTGAGTTCAGGTTTTCCAATCTTCCCTTTTTTGGTGGTAACAAGGATAACACCATTTCCGCCACTGACGCCATAGACCGCAGCCGAGGCCGCGTCTTTAAGGATGGTGATGCTTTCAATCTCACCAGGATCCAGGCGGTAGAAGTCCCGTCCTACGATCCCGTCGACTACCACGAGGGCATTCCCGAACCCGCGTATGGAAAGTACCGGGTCATCTTTGCCGGGTTCACCGCTTCGCTGAACTGCCACTAATCCGGGCAGGTTTCCAGCAAGCAGATTGCCTACATTGCCAGCGGGAACAACCGAAAGCTGTTTGGCTTCTATGGTAGAGACTGCCCCGGTGAGGTTGACTTTTTTCTGAGTACCGTATCCGATAACCACCATTTCACTTAGTGAAGTCTGCTCCGGTTGCAACTTTATCTCTACAATTCCCTGATCTGTAGCGGACACTTCCCGGGAGGCGTAACCGATGAAGCTGAATACAAGGATAGCAGGGCTGCTTTCTACTTTCAACTGGAATTCACCGTTCTCGTTTGTGGTGGTGCCCAAAGATGTGCCCTTGACCAGAACGCTTACGCCAGGCAGCGGATCGTTTTTTTCTCCGTCAGTTACTTTCCCTTTGATGATGACGTCCGGCGCGGTTTGGTTTACAGAGGGAGCGACAGGGGTAGCAACAGGCAGCGACACCTGGCCCGTTTTATTTTCCTGAGAACTATTTTCTTTCTCCTCTGTTCCTTCGCTGCTGTTTTTTCCAGTGCGGAGTTTTCCAGGAAGGATCAAGTAGGTGTTTTCTTTTATTTTTTTGTACTTCAGTCCACTTGATTCGGTAAGCAGGTCAAGTTTTTGCTTCAGGGATGAATTGGGTTTCACCAAACCTTCGGAAACTTTCTTCTCCATCACCAGATTCTCTTCGAAAAGAATATCAACCTGATGATCATCTCTGAGCTGAAGAAGGAGATCCCTGAGTTTTGCTGTGCCGGTGCGGTCTTTTTCCTGTTTCTGGGCAGACTGCAGCCTGGTTAAGGCCAGCAGTTGTTGTGAATAAATTAAAGATGGAGCAGTGCATAGTACGAGGCAAAGACAAAGTGCTTTGACGGCGGGTAGTGTTCGTTTCATAACATACGGCTGATTTTAGGTTAAATCAATGTCAGATTAATGTGTGGATTGTTTCGGAGAGAACACCAGTCTACGGTCCTGATGGGTGATTTCAATGTCAAGCATTTCGGAAAGGACGGACAGGAGTTCTTCGGCATTCTGGGCCTTAAAGGTGCCTGTGAGCTCTCTTTTGTTGAGTGAT
>CAZAVR010000434.1:0-4013 GCA_964488435.1 uncultured Cytophagales bacterium
CCTCTTCAGGTGGCGACTCACAAAACCAGCAACCTGATTTTTCCGGCATCGGTAAAGAGTGTCGATAAGGGAAGCCGGGACATCCTGGCTCAAAAAGCGAAGGGACTTGAAAATGTCCTTCACTTAAAAAGCGGCCAGGCCCTCGTTTCAAGAAACCAACCTGACCGTCATTACCGATGATGGCAAGCTTTATGCGTTTACGCTCACCTACCATGAACATCCGGACCCCTTAAATCTTAAAGTAGGAGTTACAAATCGCAGGTCTCCGGAAGCACTGTTTGAAAAACCATCCGAGCGCGAACTGGAAGAGGCCGCGATGACTGTTTCAGACAAACCCACCTTTTTGACTGGCAGGCTTGATCAGAAAGATGGCGTACGTCTTCAGCTAGGAGGAATCTATGTCAAAGAGCAGGTCATGTACTACCAGTTTCTGATCCAGAATAACACCGCGCTTTCCTATGATCTGAGCCAATTCCGTTTTGTTCTCCGTGACAGAAAGCAGGCCAAACGAACCGCGATCCAGGAACGGGTCTTGCCGGTTCTTTTAGCACTTGACAAAACCGAGCGGATCCCAGGTGGTCAGAGTCAGCAAATCATCATCGCTTTACCCAAACGAACCATCCCGGATAAAAAGATCCTGCTGGTTCAATTAATGGAAGAGAACGGCGGCCGGCATCTTTCCATCCGTCTTCACAACCGGCACCTGATCAAAGCCAGGCCGCTTGAAACGCACTAAAAATAAATTCTAACCTTAAAACGTACATTCATCATGAACCAGAAAAATGTTGAGTACCTGGCAAGCCAGGTCAAATTTTCCGGCTTCGGTACCAGCCATGAAGCAGCACTTGCCGAAAACATCAAAAGTGGTAAACCGGCCTTTACCCTCAAGCATCAGGCGGTCTTCGGAGCAGATGTCGCGAACGCCAACTTGCATTTTCAAAAGTCAAAAACGACTGATAACTATTTCTTTAACCACTATGAGCTGGAATTAAAGAAACAGGAGGGTAGCAGCCTGAAACAGACTTTTCAGATGGGCTATGATAACAACATTACTTTCAAGGAAGCAGCCAACCTGCTTGCCGGAAGGGCGATTTTTAAAGAACTGGCCAAACTGATTGATACGGGTGAAAACGAACATAAGCGCTTAGAGCCCAAAGGAGAGAAATACAACGCCTGGCTGCAGCTGGATTTTGCCGATACCGACGCCCGGGGCAATTTTAAGATCAAGCCCTATCATGAAAACTATGGCTTTAAGCTGGAAGAAGTGCTTTCCCGCTACCCGATCAAAGAGCTTGAAACGCCTGATTACAAAGCCAGGTTGCTTGAATCGCTTCAAAAAGGGAATGTCCAATCGGTGACGTTTGTAATCGACGGCAAAGAAGAGCGCCGGTTCATTGAGGCTGCTCCGCGATTTAAGGCCATTAACCAGTATGATGAAAATATGGTGAGGATCGGTTTTAGCCGCCAGCAGAAAGAGGAGCAATCGCAAGGAAAATCCCAGCAGCAGGAAGCTCCCGGCGAAAAGAAAGCCAAAGGTGAGAAACAGGATCAGGAGCCGGAGAAAAACCAGCGGAGCCGAAAGGCGAAAGGTATTGCCTGAAAATCAGGTAAACGATGCGGAAACCAGATCCCCTTTCCCGATTTATGTCCGGTATTGCCGGTGACCCGCGCATCGGCAGTACCCACATTGCTTTGTTTGTGGCCGTATTTGATTCATGGCTTCAAAGCGGGAAAGCAGAAAGCCTGGATATAGACCCCAAAAAGGTCATGAAAAAAGCCAAGATTCTGGCACGATCCACCTACGTGGGCGCGATCCGGGATTTACACGAATGGGGGTATTGGGTTTATCAGCCCAGTTACAATAACAAATTAAGAAGTAGCATACGATTAAATACCTAACGAATTATGGGGATGGAAATAGCGAGCAAGCAGGATTTAGTCGAATTCAAAAATGAACTGCTAAGTGAAATACGAATACTGCTTTCAGAAAGTAACAAGCAGCCCGCTTCACGATGGCTTAGAAGTGCACAGGTGCGACGGCTATTAAGCATTTCGCCTGGTACCTTGCAGCAAATGCGGATTTCCGGAGAACTCAAGTACACCAAGGTGGGAGGAATTCACTTTTACCAGGAAAGTGACATCGAATCCATGCTTCTCAAAAACCTGGCCAAGTGATATGGAGTCGGTAAAAAGCGAAATAGGGAGGTTGGGTATATGGTTAGACAGCCGTGTCAATGTCTGGCATTTGGGCTTGTATATGGTGTTTCTCCACCTATGGCATCAGAATAATAGACAAAACCCGATCACGATCTCCAGGAGGCGCGTGATGAAATTGGCGCGCTTTAAAAGTACGGCCACCTACCACAAATGCATCAAAGACCTGATCGCATTCGGCTATATTGACTACCACCCAACCTACAACTACTATCAAGGTACGAGGGTGTTTTTAAAGGGAAGGTGAGACTATTTCACCTCCCCTTTAGTTATCTGCCGGACCTTAAGAATACAGGGCTTTTATTTTCTTCATATCCTCGCTGATCTTCTTATCCACCACCTTCGCATAGATCTGTGTTGTCCGGATATTAGAGTGTCCCAGCATTTTGGATACACTCTCGATTGGTACGCCATTTGAAAGGGTGACAGTAGTGGCAAAGGTATGCCTGGCTATATGAAATGAGATATTGCGGTCGATGCCGCAAACATCAGCTATTTCCTTCAAATAGGCGTTCATTTTCTGGTTGCTCAGTACGGGGAGCAGCTTGCCCGTAATAACGCAGGATCGATCGTCTTTATATTTTTCAATAATTTCCAGCGCCATAGGCAACAAAAGTATCCGAGACTGTGTATCGGTTTTCTGCCGGTTGATGATCACCCATTGTTCGTCGTCCTGTCCTATGCGGATGTCGGATATGGTTAGTTTTTGCACATCGACATAAGATAGGCCCGTGTAGCAGCTGAAAAGGAAAATGTCTCGAACCTGAGTCAAGCGAGTAGTTGAAAACTCTTTGGCAGCGATCGCTTTAAGCTCTGTTTCCGATAGAGCCGCACGGTTAACTTCCTTTTTGCGAACCTTGAAGCCAAAAAAGGGGTCTTTCTGCAGTTGTCCGGTCTTGATTAATCCTAAAACGATCTTCTTGCAATACACCAGATACCGCATAGTCGTATTGTGCGCGCACTTCCGCTCTGTTTTAAGCCAGAATTCGAAATCAGAGATAAACTCATAGTTTAGTTTGCTGATGTCGATATCTTCTTTTTTGTATTTCCATAGAATGAAATCCTTCGTGTGCTTGTAAGAAGCTTTATAGCGAAGAATCGTCCCTTGCGCATAATCTTTTCCTTTTAAAGCGATCAGGCGCTGATTGTGCTTGTCAAATTCCTTCAGGAACATTACTTCGTTTTCTGACTTGCCCGTCAGCAAGGCTTTGATCGCTGAAATGGTTACCGGCTTTCCCATTATCACCAGATGGCGGTGTATTTCGTGGAGCTTGGACCGAAGTTCATCTAAGTAGGTGTTAAGACTACGGGCGTCCTCGCGGTTCCCATTTTTTCGGCCTGATACCGCATTCCACTTTTCAGGCTCACAGACACGCTTAGTGGCCAGCTCAAACCGTCCGCCATCGGCCGTGACGCGTAAGTAAATCGGGAGCGGCCCGGATACATAATTGCTCCTTTTTTTGAGGTAAAAGAGCACGGAGAAACTGTTTGTTAACATAGCAATCGGTTTTATAAGTGTAAAACTACGATTGCACCCCTTACAAAAACAAGATGTTTACCTTGTAAATATCTTTATATCAATCTGTTACAAGGTTTCTGGTGAGCACTTTTTTTAAAACTAACTGCTCACCAGATGCTCACCAGAATTATGCGATTTTACGCATATTTTGATGTTTTCCAGCAAACAAAAAAGCCTGCAAATCGTTGATTTACAGGCTTTTAGTGACTTTTGATATTATTCTAAGTGGTCTCGTAGGGATTCGAACCCCAAACCTTCTGATCCGTAGTCAGATGCTCTA
>CAZAVR010000435.1:0-4009 GCA_964488435.1 uncultured Cytophagales bacterium
CTGAGGATCGACGATATGTGTAACCCGGTAAGCTACCTTTTCGTTTGCTTCAAGTATCCCGAGATCTTCCGCAAGCGACTTTGAAGTATCTGCTAACATCGGAAACTTAAGATCCCGAAGATCATCGTGGTTTTTTCTCCATGCCAGGTGAACAAATTCACTGTCGGTAGAGGCTCCGATCAGTATAGTATCACGATCAGCGAAGTCATCGAAATGGTTGTTGAACTCAGCAATCTCGGTAGGACAAACAAACGTAAAATCCTTGGGCCACCAGAAAAGCACCATCCACTTTTCAGCTGACTTGTGATCCTCTGATGAAATGTCATAAAACTCATTTCCCTTTTCAAGAGAAACAACTGCTGTTTTTTTAAATTCAGGATACAAAGATCCTACGGATAAAATCGAATTGCTCATAGGTATATTTTAATGATATTTTTTGCACTATTTTAATATCACAAAAATACAATCTATATGCATTTTTCCCAAATTAAGTCATGGCACTTTCACAGGAAATGCTTGTGAGAAGCCAATAACGTCTATTTATTCTGTCTATATGATTATAAACAAAATCTATGCACTTGTTGTCTTTTCAAAGAAAAATATAATTATTACAATTCAAATTCTCTATAGCATGGAATGGCAGAAGCCGGCTCAGATGAATTGGACCACTGTCTCCAGTCCGATACCTCTGGATCCCTTGATGAGGAAATGCGTATTTTCCTGCGGGTGATCCATGATCCAGTTGTGAAGGGAGAATTTATCCGGAAAATAATAAGCTGACGGCAGCACCGAAAGGGCAGACTTCATCAGCTTACCTGACAACAACACGACATCAAAGCCCCCTTCAGCCACCAGTTTCCCCAACGCCAGATGCTCGGCTTCCTCTTCCGCGCCCAGTTCGAGCATATCTCCGAGTATCACTATCTTACGGTCGGCCTTTAAGCTGATAAAATTGGCCAGGGCCGCTTCCATGGACGAAGGATTTGCATTGTAGGCATCCAGAATTACGGTATTGGATCCGCGCTGAATCACTTGCGAACGATTGTTGTCGGGCAGGTAGTCCGCCACGGACCTGTCAGCCTCCTCCGTCGGTACGTTAAAATAATAGCCGATTGTCAACGCTGCACATATATTATCAAAGTTATAGGCTCCTGTAAGATGCGTGGTTATCAATTCTCCTCCTTCGGAAGTATATTTCACCCAGGGGGTGGCTTCCTCCAGGAATATCCGGGGCTTAGCCTGCTCCGATCTGTAGAAGACGATTTCTCCAAAAACCCGTCGCTTGCTGACCATCTCCATTAACTTTTCGCTCTCCGCATTGACAAACACCACGCCCTTTTTTCTGGAAAGGAAGTCAAAAAGCTCTCCTTTCCCTTTAACCACTCCCTCAGTACCTCCAAAACCTTCGAGGTGCGCCCTCCCGATATTTGTGATCAAACCATGCGTGGGCTGGGCGATGCTGCAAAGCAGGGCGATTTCGCCCTGATGATTAGCCCCCATTTCAATCACGGCCATATCATATAAAGCAGGGTTTATCGACAAAATTGTAAGCGGCACACCGATATGGTTATTCAAATTCCCCCGGGTAGCATAGACCCTGTATTTCCGGGAAAGTACAGCCGCAGTCAGCTCTTTGGTTGTCGTTTTCCCATTCGAACCGGTTAACCCTATTACCGGAAAACTAAACGTTTTTCTGTGATAGCGAGCCAGGTCCTGTAGTGTATTCAAAACATCATCAACCTGAATATAGCGTTCATCGTCTCCGGGCACATCGGCATCGACCACCACATAGGATGCTCCCTTTTCCAACGCTTCGGCCGCAAACAGGTTGCCGTCGAAGTGATCTCCCTTAAGTGCAAAAAAAAGGCTTCCGGCGCCCACCTTCCTCGTGTCCGTTGAAACTCCGCTGGATTGGGTATACAAGTCATGCAAATAGGAAATCTCCATAGTCTGTTCGTAACTTTATTTTGAAAACCGCCCAATCAAACGTGAGACGATTCGTTTAATTTAAATCAACCCTGCAAATTTACGTGAATTATATCAACGTATGGTAAAGAACTACTTACACCTCTTCCTGCTTTTTGCTTTACCGCTGACGTCTGTCTCCCAAACCTCATGGTTTGAATTTAACAGCGACACCAGGGTAACGCTTGCGTCCGGAACACTACAGAACCCATGGGGAGGAGGATTAAACTCCAGCCAGTTCTCCAAAATGCATTTAGATAACGACGGTGTGGAAGATCTGGTTGTTTTTGACCGGACGACCAACAAAGTCAGCACGTTTCTCGCTCACCAGCCAACCAAATCCTTCCGCTATGCCCCGCTCTATGAGGCTCGCTTCCCTCCCTTGCTCAACTGGATGTTGCTTGCTGACTATAACGGTGATGGCCACAGGGATCTCTTTACCTTTACTGTGTTAGGCGTTACCGTTTACAGACAAGTACGTAGTGGCGGAGACTGGCACTGGGAGAGGGTAAAGCCTCATCTGACCACCATAGGATTGACAGGCAATCCCGTTAATTTGCTCGTCAACAGCACTGATATCCCTGCGCTTACCGATTTGGATGACGACGGAGATCTGGATATCATTACCTTTGAAATTGAGGGTGATTACGCCCAGTTTCACCAGAATATGAGTATGGAGAAATACGGTGTGCCGGATAGTCTTGAATTTTCAAGGAACGGGACATGCTGGGGTAATTTTTTTAAGCACAGCTGCAACGAATTTCATTTCGGGGAGGAATGCGGAGTCAGGGAAAATGCGGGAGCCAGACTAGCCTCCACACAAAGTATGCAGCATGCTGGCAACGCTATTCTTGTCGCGGACCTTACCGGAGACGGTCTGAAGGATCTGCTTTTGGGACACGTCAGCTGTAGTAACATCTCTTTCTTAAAAAATGAAGGAGGTAAGGTAGGCGCCAACTTTACGAAAGTGGAACCTGATTACCCGGCGACCCATCCGGCCGCATTCGATTTCTTTCCCGCAGTGTTTATGGAAGATGTCGATTTTGACGGAGAGAAGGACTTGATCGCCTCGCCAAATACTTCGTCTAACGACGGTAATCTCATGGATTTCCGGTCTTCTAACTGGTACTATCACAATGCAGGCACGACTTCCAATCCTGATTTTCAGCTCAGAAAAAAAGACTTCCTGCAGGATGATATGATTGATGTGGGAGAGCATGCCGCTCCCTCTTTTTACGACGTCGACGGAGATGGCAAAATGGACCTCATCATAGGCACAGGAGGCGTACGCGAGGAAGGCAGCTTTAAAGGAAGCCTCTGGTATCTCAAAAACACAGGGACCAAAAATGACCCGGCATACCATCTGGAATCGAAAGATTTCCTGAACCTGTCGCAATCCATGAACCTGAGTCGTATTCAACCGCAATGGGCCGATTTTGACGGAGACGGCATTCCTGACCTGGGTTTGGCCAGCGCCGGCAGTACGGGCTTAGAATTCCGGTATTTCCCAAACAAGGCACGGCTGTTCGAGCCTATCAGTTTCGACGTCGCTCAGCCTGTGACTATTCAGCTACCTCCAGGTACTCGTATCACAGATAAGATTCATTTCTACGATTTTGACCGCGATGGGGACCTCGATCTTATCATCGGCAAGTCCGAGGGCAACATAGCCAGCTATACCAATGCAGGGACTGCCAGACAACCGCAGTTTACCTTACAGACTAACTCCCTGGGCAATGTTTCCGTTAATTTTGAAGGACGTTATGTGAGCATCGGGGTCGCTGACATTAACCTGGATGGGAATCCGGAACTACTCACCTGCGATTATAGCGGGAAAGTCAGAATTTTCCACTCAGGTAAATGGGGTGAGTGGTCCAAAAGAGACACTGCGGTTGTAAAAAATCCGATGGCTGACACTGCCTTCTCTCCCAGACTCGGGAATTTTCAGCAGGTATACATCGCCGACTATAACGGAGACAGTAAGCCTGATCTGGCAGTAGGTACTTATGGAGGAGGTGTTTACCTTTTCAATAACGTGCTGGAT
>CAZAVR010000436.1:0-4007 GCA_964488435.1 uncultured Cytophagales bacterium
TAAATCTTTACCATCAAACAGTACCTCCCACTTTTTCGCTTTTTCAGCATGTATGGTGGATTCGGCCTTTCTGCTTTCTGGAAGAGAGAATGTCAACGACAAAAAAACGAGGGATGCAGACAGAGTGATTAAAGTAGTTTTCATTACAGATTTTTTAGTGATCGTAGAAACGTCCGGCTACTACAGATCCTGTCAGCCCGACCGCACAAAGATACGACGGACGTCCTACTTTCCATATAATAGATACGCGATTTACCATTTCAGACAAAGTAAATTCTATATTTCCGACGTTTTCCGGAATCCGGAATACAGAAGCTTTAAATACCCAGTGCGCCGCCAATCACATCGAATACATCCACTGCCTCCATCTCCTTTTTACTCAATGATTGGTTGGTTACACAAATCGGATAATATTCCTCCGGCACATTCATCGAGCCGTGCGAACCTTTCACCAAAGAGGCGTCCAGAGGTATTACATCCATCAGGTAGCGGAAGCCCAGTTTCTTCCTGGCCAGCTTGTACCCTGCCCTCAATTTCACAAACGGGTTGGCAGGATCCATAAACATTTCTACAGGATCATAACCGGGCTTACGGTGGATATCCACCAGATGCGCATAGTCGGGTGCGCATTTATCATCAAGCCAGTAATAATAGGTAAACCAGCTGTCGGGCTTAGCCACGACCACCAGATCGCCGGCCCTGTGGTGGTCTATATGATGCGCCTTTTGCGCTTCTCTGTCCAGGACCAAATCCACACCCGGTGTGTTTTCCAGAAGTGATTTCACCCTCGACATAGCGGACGGATCATTCAGATAAATATGCGCAATCTGGTGATCTGCTACTGCAAACGCTTTGGACGCTCCTGCATCGAGCAACTCATACCATCTTTCTTTGCGGACAGAAATCAATCCTTCCTCCCTCAGTATCCTGTTGATATGCACAGGGCGGTTTACAGGGTTGATCCCATATTCTGACAGCAGTACAATCTCCGCACCCTTGCTTTCAAAATGCGTAACCAACTCCTCCACTACCTTATCGATCTCTCCTAACTCTTTCGATATTTTCGCCAAATCAGGCCCATACTTCTGAAGGCAATAATCCAGATGAGGCAGATAGATCAGTGTTAAAGTAGGATCGTACTTTTTGTCCACATAGATGGAGGCCTCTGCTATCCATCTGGTTGATTTGATGTTGGCATTAGGACCCCAGAAATTAAACAAAGGAAACTGTCCCAGCTCCCGTTGCAGCTCGTCCCGGAGATCAGCCGGATAAGCGTAGCAATCGGGCGCTTTTACGCCGTCAGCGTGATATTGCGGGCGTGGGGTCACCGAATAATCGGCGCTCGAGTACATATTGTACCACCAGAACATTTTAGAGCAGGTAAATCCGGGATCCTTCTTTCGGGCAATGTCCCATATTTTCTCCGCTCCGACCAGGTGATTGGACTGCTTCCAGAACTTGACCTCCGCATCTTCGCGATCATACCAGCCGTTGCCGACGATACCGTGGGCAGACGGCCACTTCCCCGTTACATAACAGCTCTGGGATGTAGTAGTCACGGCCGGCAGTACAGGCTTGATAGGAGTTACACTCCTGGCACTCGTATAAGCTTTCAAAAAGGGCGTATACTCCCCTATGAGGTTCCGGCTGAGGGCGACGATATCTATAACAACTGTCTTGTTCACTTTATATTTCTTTAACGCAATTGATCCTGTACCCATGAGATTTCCCTCGCGATGGATTCTGCGATGGGTTTCTGCATGTCGTCGGGCAAGACGCCCCAAGTATAAGTCTCTATTTCCAGGTATTGTGTAACCGGCTTTTGTTGGTGCAGCGCCAGTATCTTGCTAATCTCTTTTCGGGTGGAATTAAGCCATCCGTAAGTATCAATAAAAAGGGGGACATGAAAATGTACACGCCACTCTTTGTGCGCTGACGAATAGGCTTCCAAAGCATCCGGAAGATCCCTGTAGTGCAATAGATTCCCGTCTCTAAGCCTAGCGACTACCTGATGAAGATAAACCGGCTCATTGAATACCCCAATGGCTGCTATTTTCTCTTCCAAATGATCATCAAAATCTATCTGCAATGCCGAACTGATCTGAATTTTACCAATTCGAATCCCATGTATTTCGAGTTCTTGAAGCAACTCTGCGCCTTCTTCATAACTCACGGCCACATGACAAACGTCGTAACATAGCTGCACATGCAGCAGAATGGCCTCCGTCGACCGATGTTCATCCCATCCCAACTTGTCTCGAAGATGCCTGATTCCCTCGGGCAGTAAATAATCGGTATACCAAGCTATAAAGTCTTTTCCGTTGTCAAGAATCCCGTCCGGCTCCGGTTCTATATCCAGATGCATTATTTTGCCCGTCTGCTCCCCGATGACGATTAGTGTTTCCACTACAGCCAGTATATTTTGTGTGGCCTTCTGTTTTGCGTCTTCAAGCGCCAGAAGATCATTCCACCAGTATTTGTACGACAATGGCGGGGTAGAAATACTCCCCTGCATACCCTCCGGCAAAAGCTGAGTCAATATCTCAAAAAGACGTCTTGTGTATGACAAACGCTCCTCCGTGGTCCAGTCGGGTGCATGCACCTGATCTTTGACTTTTGCTCCATGGAAGCCTCCATAGGGGAACCCGTTCATGGTAAACACGTAAGCGTCCTGCTCAGCCAGCCATGCTTTAAACTCCTCGAGTCGATGAGGCTTACTCAATTCCAGCGAAGCCTGGTTAGCCAGACGAAGCCCCAATCCGAATGATACACCCGGCGCTGTTTTTTCCCTGATAAAAGGAACAGAAGCTTTGAGCTCTT
Source organism: uncultured Cytophagales bacterium (assembly GCA_964488435.1). Classification (GTDB taxonomy): domain Bacteria; phylum Bacteroidota; class Bacteroidia; order Cytophagales; family Spirosomataceae; genus JBEBSO01. The sequence goes on from CAZAVR010000436.1 coordinate 2,821, forward strand.
CAAAATGAGCATCCCAGCTCTCACCAGGATGAATATTACTGCAATAAGTCAGATGCCCTGCTGAGGTAATCATCAATTAAAAAAGGATTAATTCATCTGCTTACTCAGGATTCAGACTTGATAAACAGATGAACTTATTTAGTTTAACGTCACTTCCCGACCTTGGCCTCCGGCTGTTTCCCTCTCTTTTTGCTCAAGATAATCCACCGCCTGGGCAATGAGTTCCTGATCCATTTCGTGTACCTCCACCCCTTTACCGATGCGATCGAGCAGCATGATAGTCAGCTGTCCCCCCAAGGTGTTCCCTGAATTCACTCAATCCATTACTCAGATTCGATTTGTTGTTCTCGGAAAGTCCCGGATGATACAAAGAAAAGCCAAGCTTATAGAAAAGCGCGACGATCCGCTCGAGATCTTCGGCATTCAGTCGCCCGGCTTTAACGGAGTAAGCACTATCCAAGGCGATGCCTATAGCCACCGCTTCACCATGTCTCACTTCAAAATTGGTCAGATACTCTAGTTTATGGGCAGCCCAGTGACCGAAATCTAAGGGTCTCGAAGAACCGAATTCAAAGGGATCTCCACTACGGATGTGTTCAACATGCATTTCTGCACATTTCCTGATCAGGTAACTCATGCTTCCGCTATCACGTGCCGCCAAACTCTCGGCGTTTGCTTCGATCCACTCAAAAAAGACGGCGTCCTTAATCAACGCTACCTTGATCGCTTCGGAAATCCCGGATCTCCAGTCGCGGTCATCCAGGCTCTTTAAAAAGTCACTGTCATTAAAAACAGCCACAGGCGGGCAAAATGTGCCCACGAAGTTTTTCTTTCCTTTATAGTTGATACTGTTCTTCACGCCCACACCCGAATCGTTCTGCGAAAGCACTGTTGTCGGGATCCTTATATGCTTGACCCCGCGGTGGGCAACAGCGGCGGCAAACCCTGCCATATCCAGCACAGCACCACCTCCTATTCCGATCAGGAAAGAATGCCTGTCGATCCCGAAATCATTCACAGCCCTGATAATCCTGTCAAAATAAACAGGATCGTTCTTGGACTGCTCTCCACCATCAACTACCACGAATTCAGGCACAAGCCTGACGTATTCTTCCAGCAAGGAAAAGTAATATGATATTTTTTCTTTGAGTTCCTGATAAAAAGTAAGTAATCCTGCATCCAAAACA
>CAZAVR010000437.1:0-4001 GCA_964488435.1 uncultured Cytophagales bacterium
CATTCAAGGCAAAGCAGACGGCCCTTCCGTTTCCGGTGGCTGAAGGCGCGCAGCCCGCCCTGGAACTTGTCCCTTTTACGGACGAATTCAACAACGAAATTCTCAAAGTGGACGGTATGGGCCCAGGCAGGTATGATTTGCTTATTGACGGGCAGAAGATTGGGAATTATTCGGATCATGAGCTGAGAGAGGGTTTGAACCTAGCCTTGTTGCCAACGACACCTCAGTATCAGCAGGCAGTAAGGGTGATGGAGTTGATGAATACTTACTATCAAAGCCAGTCATTGATACGCACGATCAAGACCGTCGAAATACATCATTTGCCGGCGGCATTTAAAGATACCACACTGGCGGTTCAGGAGGCATATTTAAATAAGCGACTGGAGGAAAATTATTCCGGTAAACCTCAGTACAATTACTACAAACAGCAGTATACTTATTACGCGGCGAATAAGCCGCAGCAGAAGAAAATAGAGGAAAGAATTGCTGAACTACTGATCGCGATTTACCAAAGTAACAAGCCTGAGGTTCGTGCGTATCAGTTGTCGAAAATTGATATTTAACCCTGATAATTAAATAATATCGTCTTTTATTAATTTTTGTAATGAAAACAAAAACATTTTTACTCCTCTTACTTTTCTGTAGTTATCAATTATCGGCACAGGAGGAAAAAAAGCCTGAAAAAGCTTTTACCTGGTGGAATCCCGCGAGTGCCACTTTCCGCGTACTGGAAGGACAAGGATGGGCTGATGGCATGGCAAATTTTTATCACAGGTTTCCAGCCAGGGCGGAGCAGATGGTGCCCAAAAATGTGTGGGGTTTGTCACATCATTCTGCCGGGATCAATCTGAGGTTTCGGAGCAATACCTCAGAAATAAAGGTGAGGTACGTGGTGAAAAACAAGAAGAATTTTGGATATCCGCACATGCCTGCCACGGGTGTAAGCGGACTGGATCTTTTCGCTATTTCAAGTGATGGGGACTGGCTCTGGACGCGCGGCGGGTACTCCTTCGGGGATACGATACAGTACCATTACACCTCGCTCATTCCCAATGACCAATATCATAAATCAGGCCGGGAGTATCGCTTGTATCTCCCCTTATACAATGAAGTCGAATGGATGGAAATAGGTGTGCCTGAAGGAGAGATATTCAGCCCTCTGGAGACAAGGGCAGATAAACCCATCGTAGTATACGGTACTTCAATTGCCCACGGGGCCTGTGCTTCGCGCCCTGGTTTGGCGTGGACATCAATCCTGAGCAGAAAGATGGACCGACCGACGATCAACCTTGCCTTTTCCGGCAATGGACAGCTCGACAAGGGTGTGATAGATTTGATGGAGGAAATTGATGCAAAAGTGTATGTTCTGGACTGTCTGCCTAATCTCATCGGGCGGAAGACGCATTCCGCAGAGGAGGTTCATAACCGAATCTTGTATGCGGTGCGTGCCCTCAAAAAACGAAGGCCGGAAGTTCCGATAGTACTTGCAAGTCATGCGGGTTACACGGAGGAAGCGATAAACCTTGCCCGCAGAAATTCCTATCGGGAAACCAACGCTATACTGGACAAGGCTTTTGCACAACTAAAATCTGAAGGGGTTAATGACATTTTCCTTATTCCCAAGGAGGATTTCGGACAGGACATTGAAACAATGGTGGACGGAACACATCCCAATGATATAGGTATGATGCGATACGCAGAGGGCTACGAAAAGCATTTGCGTGTTATTCTTAAAGAAGCTGTAGGGGAGAGCATAACCTCGAGACCCCGTACCCAATATCGCGAGCCCGGGACCTATGACTGGGAGCTGAGACATCGTGAAATACTGAAGCAAATCAAAACAGATGCGCCAAAGACAGTAGTGATAGGCAATTCAATAACCCACTATTGGGGCGGGTCGCCCAAGGCCCCGATAGCCAGAGGTGAGGCATCTTTCAATAAAACTTTTGGGAGCAGAGGGGTTCTCAATCTTGCTTATGGCTGGGACAGAATAGAAAATGTATTGTGGAGGGTGCATCACGGAGAACTTGATGGTTATGCTGCCAAAAAACATCCTGATTAATATAGGTACAAACAACCTTCATCTCAACACCGATGCTGAGATAGTTGAAGGTTGGAGAACGCTTATAGGTGCTGTAAAGGAGAGGCAGCCCGGGGCAACGATTACGATGATAGCCATATACCCCCGGAGGGAGCAGGAAGAACGGGTCAGGGTGATAAATTTAAAACTTGCTCAGGTGTGCGGAGATCTTAACGTCAATTTTGCCGATGTGGGGAGTGTGTTTCTGTTGCCTGACGGGAAAATTGACGAATCGTTGTTTTCTGATGGACTTCACCCCAATACAAAGGGATATGAAGTGTTGGGAGCAGCACTCAAACCGCGTGTGAAGTAATAAGAAATGAAAGGGGGGGCAGCCCAGCGGCGAACTGGTAAGAATTGACAAAAACGAATTCCATCAAAATGTATTTCCAAACTATGCTTTTTCTTTGTAAATCCTTATTCGTGGTGATGTTGTTCGTAGCCTTTGAAAGTGCTGCGCAAGTTAGAATGCCGAAGATTTTTGGATCTCAGATGGTACTTCAAAGGCAAAAGCCCATTCCGGTATGGGGTTGGGCAAGTCCCGGCGAAAAGGTTAGCGTTACGCTGGTTGGTTCCGGGAAATCTCAGGCCAAAACGACGAAGACAGGCAAGGATGGCAAATGGATGTTGAAACTGGATGCATTGGAAGCGGGGGGGCCATTCCAGATGAAAATTGCCGGGAAAAAGGGGAATGTGTCTTTCGATGATGTTTGGATTGGCGAAGTCTGGATATGTTCAGGTCAGTCCAATATGGAATGGATCGTTAAAAATACGGTACAGGCTGATCAGGAAATAAGTAGTGCAGATTACCCGATGATCAGGCATATCAAAGTCCCTAAGACGATCAGTTTAACAGCTCAGGACGACATTCCGGAAACTTCCTGGCAAGTGGCGTCTCCGGCTACAGTTGCGGACTTTACTGCCGTTGGATTTTATTTTGCCAGGGATCTCTACAATACGCTGAAAGTTCCTGTCGGTCTCATCAACAGTTCGTGGGGAGGTACACAGGTAGAGTCATGGATCAGTAAAGAGGGCATGAACAGCATGGGTGAGTTCAGGGAGGTCATGAGTAGATTACCCTCTTCCATTGATGATATCAATTCGGATCGCAAGAAGGTATTGGACAATGGCATTCTCAGGCAGCAAGGGAAGTTTCCGTCACCGGAGGAGGTGAAGCTGTGGGTGGAGCCCGGATTCGATCATTCCGGATGGTTGTCGATGTCACTGCCCGACCGCTTTGACCGCCAGGCTTTGGTCTTGTTTGACGGAGTGGTATGGTACCGAAAAGACCTGGTTCTTCCAGGGACAATCAGTTCTCAGCCATTCACTATCAGTTTGGGCCCCGTCGACGATTTTGAAACTATATATGTGAACGGCGTCAAAGTAGGCGAGTCGAAACAGAAATCTGCTTTGTCCCGGGAATATACTATTCCTTCCGGCTTGTTGAAGCCTGGGAATAATGTATTGGCCGTCAGAGTGGAGGATACCGGAGGTTTTGGCGGATTTACAGGTAAGTCCGAGCAGATGTGGTTAAGGCAGCAGGGGAATGAATTTTCTTTGGCGGGGGAGTGGAAGTACAGAGTGGAGTCGTCCGTAAACAACAACCAGTTTGCCGGGCCCAATTCCGCAGCCACACTTCTCTACAATTCTATGATATCTCCTCTGATTCCGTTTGCGTTCAGAGGGGTGATCTGGTATCAGGGAGAGTCCAATGCTTCCCGCGCATACCAGTATCGTAAATCTTTTCCATTGATGATTAGTGACTGGAGGACCAGATGGAAAGAGGAATTTCCTTTTCTGTTTGTACAGCTGGCCGCGTTCAAAGCTGCCAACGGAAATAGTGAAACCGGCAGTACCTGGGGAGAGCTTCGGGAAGCACAAACCTTAACCCTCACGGCACTGCCTAATACAGGGATGGCTG
>CAZAVR010000438.1:0-3995 GCA_964488435.1 uncultured Cytophagales bacterium
TATCTTTCTTTAAAGAATCTATGCCAAATCATGATACTGTCATTTTTTCAGACTAGGTCGCGGCATTCTGACAGTAGTGCAAATTCCCGCTATTTTGTTAGGTAAACAAAAATAAATCGGAATTTACTTTGGTGTTTGTTCTTTTTTTCGTATCTTTTATAAATAAACCTTGCTTTTTCATTGATGACAAAATTGAATAAGAATTGGTTAACCGACGGACATATTGATTTTGAGTACAAAAAGTATGTCTTATTGGCATATCTGGACTATGTCGCCGGTGAATTTTCACGACAGAAGTTGTTTCCCGGTTTGACAGATGTACATGATCATCTGACCAGCGGCCTTAGACTTCAAAAAGAAAAGGAGGCATTGCAGCGCACGTTTCCCAGGAAAGTAGTGCGTGTGGACCCGGCATCTCTGCATATAGATTATGAGGAGGTTTTCCGGGAGACTCCCGAGCTGAGCGAGTTAAACGGGATTCTTGACTATGCGATTCCCTTGTTTTCAAAAACACTCAGGGAAGGAGAAGCCAGGGTGGAGGATATTCAGGCCGAATTGTTATTGGCTCCGGTAGGTATTATGCCGCTCAGAAATGAAGAAGGATATCTTTTTATTGCCAGGGCAAGCAGTGCTGAGACTGTGGTTTTCCAATATAGGGTTACCTTATACGGGCGACATGCCTGCCGCGAAATAGATACTACCCATGTCGGTGTGTTCAGGAGGGGGATAAGTTCCACCGTTGAAAGCATCAAAGCAGAGCTTATAAAAAAGTACCATCAGTTACCCAACCCGGCGACTTATATCGTCGAAGCGAAGAGAAATTATCCTCTTGAGGAAACACTTCTGCCGCTGGCTAAACAACTGATGGTACGAAATCTTATTTTTACTTAGCGGAATCAGACGCCGGCGATTTCTCGGGTAAAGGCATAGCGGGGATAGCACTCCCGGGAGTCGAAGCGCCCTGGGCTTTGTCAATATTTACGCTGTTGACACCACCAGCCTGGTCGTTTTTGTCCACAATGACATAAGAAGCCAAAGAAAATACAATAATAGCTCCTGCAAGACCCCAGGTGATTTGTTCGATGAGGTCGGTCGTCTTTTTTACGCTGAACATCTGCGTGGCGCCCGGACCTGAGAATTCACTGGACAAACCGCCTCCTTTAGAGTTTTGTATAAGAACGACCAAAACAAGCAGGACTGCGGCAATGGCAATCAGAATCACTAGTGTTAAATACATGGTTATTTCAATTCTTTTATTTTTTCTGCAAAGTAATCTATTTTTTCCGGCTTTTTCAATATAAGCTGTTGGTATATCTGAATCGCTTTTTCAATTTTCCCCTGTCTGACAAAAATCTGCGCCAGTGCTTCCGTGACAAATTCGTTGGAAACGTTCGTCTGACTGCGCATACTGAGGTCTTCAAACTGATCCGATTCATCGATGGCGATGCGATTGGGGCCGTTGGTGTTGATGACATCGATGAATTTTTCGATTATTTTTTTCTGATCGTTTTCGGGACCAGGCAGTGGTTTTTCTGAAGGTATGGGAACATCCGAAGCCATTTGCTGAATTCTGGACAGGCTTTGGTTCACGGCTTCATTGACGAGCAGCTCATTGTCGCTGGTTAACGATTTCTCAGGTAATCGATCATTGGGAATACCGGGTTCGCGCGATTCTGTTATTCCGGGAGCGGGCGGTAGTCCGGACGGAGCGGGGGCAGGTTTTTTGAAAAGAGGGATGTCCGTCAAACGCGCCACAATATTTCCATTCCATTCCGGATCATTATTTACAAGGTTTTTCAGGGCATAACGGTTTACTGAGTAAGCCGCGGCCCGGGATATAAGTTCCGGTGCACGTGCAGGAAGCGCGTTGGAAGCACATTTGGCTGCCAGGATATGCATGACCTGACAATAGGGGTAAGATGCAGTTGTGGCCTCGATTTTTATAAGATCGGAGGCTTCCAGTTCCTGCGGGTGGGTGACCCAGTAGGCAAAGGTTTCTTTATCTGCCGTTTGCTCTGTCATGGCGGTACGAATTTTCTAGTTTTCTCTACCAGTCGGCAGCAGATTTGTTGAATATATTCTGGACGATCTGATCCAGGATGGTGGGCAGAAGCCTGCCTTCGTTTTGATTCAGGGTCTGGTTCTGCGGAAAGTCGGCGTAGAAGGTAAATGCCTGGTCAAAATTCTTAGTCTCGTCTTTGTTGTTGGTGAATCGCACCTGAGCGGTAACATTCAGCCTGTTGAAGCCCGCCTGATCCTGGGCTGTAGGTGCTATGGGCTGTACATCGTAGCCGGTAATACTACCTTCCATAATCAGGTCTCCGCCATTCGGCAATTGCGTAAGATTCGTGTTTTTCTGATAGTATTCTTTCAGTTTATCAGTCAGTGTAAGCGGCAGATTAGCCGGCCCTCCGGCAGTTCCCATTGTAAAAGTGACGACTGTGAAGGTTTTGATGTCAGGCGAAAGGTTGGTTCCGCTGAAGGAGTAGATGCCACATCCGCTGACCATTAACTGTGCTGCCAGCAAGACAAGAGCCCAACCCATCCTTCCTTTTAACACGGTTCGGGTGTTCGCCACGCTTTTACGATTTGACACAGCAGTTGGGATCGCCCTGCAGATAAATCGAAAACCGGTGTCCTTACTCTTCAATCCCATACTGTTTGATTTTTCTGTATAGCGTTCTTTCTGAGATGCCAAGTGCCTGCGCTGCATACTTTCTTTTGTTGTTATTTTTCCGAAGCGATTTAAGGATCATTTCTTTTTCTTTTTCTTCCAGGGAAAGGGACTCTTCCTCCTCCTCGGTGACATGTATGACATCCTCCACGTCGTTATGATTGTTGTCACTGTAACGATCCAGGTCTACGCGGACAGGCTCCACCCTGACTGGCGGTGCAGGAGGATGAAGTAGCCGTGCTGTATCCAGGATGGAGGCCTGGGTATCGATATTTTCTCCGGCATGTCCGATGGCGCTGAACAGTTCCTGGTGGTCTTTCAGAATCTCTCCGCCGTGTTTTTCGTTCTGGAGCACGTCTCTTACGAGCTTTTTTAACTCGTTCATATCCCGCCGCATGTCGAACAGTACTTTGTAAAGTAATTCTCTTTCCGAAAACGAAGTGGTATTCCCCTCATCATTTGAAAGCACCGGAACCAGTCCTTTTCTGTTCTGGGTATGGACCGGATTAAGGTAACGGCGCATGGTATCTCCGTCAATCGGAGCCTCTTTGTCTGTTTCGAGGATCGTAATCTGTTCCGCTATGTTTTTCAGCTGGCGGATATTGCCTGGAAATTCATATTGAACCAGCGTGTTTTTCGCATCTTCATCCAGTTTGACAGGTCGTGTCCTGTAGCGCTCCCCGAAATCGTTGGTGAATTTGCGGAAAAGAAGGAAAATGTCTTCTCCGCGTTCTCTCAAAGGAGGAACGAATATGGGTACAGTATTGAGGCGATAATAGAGATCTTCTCTGAATTTGCCCCGGTTGACAGCATCGAGCAGATTAAGATTCGTAGCAGCGACTACCCGCACATTGGTTTTCATCACCTTCGAAGAGCCCACCTTGATAAACTCTCCGTTTTCCAGCACGCGCAGCAGGCGGGCCTGGGTGCCTATGGGCATTTCGCCAATTTCATCAAGAAAAATGGTGCCGCCGCTGGTAGTTTCAAAATAGCCTTTCCGTGCATCAAGAGCACCAGTAAAGGAGCCTTTTTCATGTCCGAATAACTCAGAGTCGATGGTGCCCTCTGGTATCGCACCGCAGTTGATGGCGATAAACGGGCCGTGCTTCCTGGCACTCAGGTTATGTATGATCTTGGAGAAGGATTCTTTCCCGCTTCCGCTTTCTCCGGTGATCAGCACCGTCAGATCGGTGGCGGCCACCTGAACGGCCACATTGATGGCATAGTTCAGTCCAGGCGCATTGCCGATGATCCCAAAGCGATTCTTTATAGATTGTATTTCTGCTGCATTCATCCTTACATCGTACTAAACTGCTACTTC
>CAZAVR010000439.1:0-3994 GCA_964488435.1 uncultured Cytophagales bacterium
GGCTCATTGCATCTCCGGATAAAGACAAAACAAAGCTGCAGCTCAACAGCGACACCCATATCTACGATGCCCGGGTTACCGCCGGCCATTTTCTCCAACTGCCGGAAGGCGTGGAGCCGGATCTGGGATATTTGTTATATGTATTTCAAGGGACTGCCGTGGTGAATGAAAATTTTCACCTTGGCAAAGGAGACAGCATTTTTATCCGTGCGGAAGATATTCAACTTGGCACGGAAAGCGAAGCGGAAGTAGTGCTGTTCGTAACCAATACGAAATCACCTTATTACGACGGAGGAATGTACAGCGGAAATAAAATATAAGTACCTTTACTAATATCCTATATTTATTGGGCGTTACCCCGGAAGGATGGATTGCCATCGGGCAAATGACCAGACCTTAGCTCCCTACGGTATAGGTTATCATAGAGTCGGCGTTGAGTCTTCTTTCATAACAAAAGCAGTCCGATCAGCAACCGGCGAGGGTATAATAGAATGTTTCTGCATTTACTTACAGCTAATTCAGAACTCAGATCAACAAAGACAACATATAACAACAAAGACGACAGATGGCAACTTTGATCAATGACCGCATTGATGTCCGAATCAGCAAGGAACAGAAGGAGCTAATTAAGTACGCTTCCTCGCTCCGGGGCTTTAAAAGCCTGTCAGAATTTATTGTTTATTGCGTTAGTACGGAAGCTAGTAAAATTATCATGGATAATGAAAGGGTTCTGAAAACGATTGAAGACAACGAGATTTTTGTAAATGCTATTTTGAATCCGCCGGCTCCCGGGGAAGGTCTTAAGAAAGCTCAATTAGCGGCCTTAACACATAAAATAGATGGAATTTAGCATTACTATACTGAATAGCATCTCAAATCATACTAGCCCCTTCCCTTGACATTGGTTCTCCATCTACAAAATGGCAGGGTATGCCCCTTTTTAATCGGCCGAAGCAGTTCTTTTCCCCGTAATGATTTGATTTTTTATCATTGGGTCTTTTATAGGATACCAACCAGCCTGCTACTACCTGACGAGGTAGCACCTGGTGTGCGTGCCAGCTGATCGTCCTATATAAATTCATGGCACTAATGTAATATTATAGACGGATAGTCGAAATTAACTAGATTATCTTGTGATTAAACTTCATACTATCTGCCTCATAGAACCGGATAGTATCACAGTAGGGTTTATAACCAATTCGCTATATCGCACATCGCAAATGTCAAGTTTTTTGATTTAAAAACTTGACATTTGCTAGAGACATGGTATTTTTGTAAAATGACCAGTCTTTCAACCAAAATACAAGAACAGATCCGGAGTTTACCGGAGGACGTAAGTTTCGGTTATGATGAACTAGTCATAACCGCAGAGGAATATCAATCGACTGCGAAGGTTTTGGAGCGCTTACAGAAAAAAGGCGTGATTAAAAGGCTTTCCAAAGGGCTATTCTACAAACCTAAGAAAACTGTTTTCGGGGAGAAAAAACCGGATGAGCAGCAGATTTTGAAATCCTATTTCTATCGGAATGGACAGCGGATAGCTTATATTACCGGGACTTACCTTTATAACCAAATGGGGCTTACGACTCAAATCCCGGCGATTATTCAGATTGCCAGCCGGGACCGTCGGATTTTCGTAAACAGGGGTACTGTAAAAGCGACGCCTGTCAAAAGTTACGTGGATGTCACCGATGATAATTATCAGATGCTTGGTGTGCTGGATGCTCTGAAAGATTTGAAAGATATTCCCGATCTGGATATAAAGTCAGCTATAACTATACTAGAAAAGCAGCTTAACGCGTATAATGACGAGCAGTTGGATAAGCTGATCGGGTATGCGCTTAAATACCCGCCGCGTGTCAGGGCACTGTTAGGGGCGCTGTTAAGTGACATGAAAAAAAGGGCTCCTGTAACAAAGAAGTTGAAAGACAGCCTGAACCCGCTTACGGTTTTTAAAGTGGGGATCAATATCGCCATACTTCAAACAGCATCAGAATGGAACATCCAATGAGGCTTCATGAAAACACAGGTCTTTTCCGGGATGCGGTAGCTATTACGGCAGATTACAAAGGACTTTCGGAAGTTTATGTCGAGAAAGACTATTGGGTTACCTTGGCTTTGCAGCGGATCTTTCAAGGGGAGCTCTCCGAATACGTGATTTTTAAGGGTGGGACAGCTCTTTCAAAATGCTTCTCCTACATAGAGCGGTTCAGTGAGGATCTTGACCTCGTGTTGATCAAAGAGCCGGGATTGTCACCTAATAAGCTCAAAGAACGTTTGAAAAGGATCAGCAGCGCCGTTTCCGAATTTTTACCGGAGGTCGACTACCCTGGTATCACGAACAAGAAAGGAATGATCCGCAAGACTGCACATTTTTATACGAAGAGTTTTGAAGGAGAAATGGGGCAGGTACGGGATTTTATCATTTTGGAATCTAGTTGGCTGGGAACGTCAGAGCCTGTGATAAGTGGGAAGGTGAGTTCTTATATTTATGAGATGATGTTGGACAGAGGGCAGGTAGATATGGCCAATGAATATCAGCTTGAACCCTTTCTTGTGCCACTGCTGGCGCCAGAACGAACTTTGTGTGAAAAGGTCATGAGCCTGGTACGATTCTCCCATACGGAAAACCCGGTCATGGATTTACGCAATAAAATCCGCCATGTCTATGACCTTCATCAAATGTTGCAACAGGAAGATCTATCCATATTTTTCGATTCTTCGGGTTTCGATGTGATGCTCCACAAGGTAGCACATGATGATGAGGATAGCTTCAGGAATAATAAAGACTGGCTGTATATCCACCCGTCTGAAGCATTGGTGTTCTCCGATCTGGAAAAAGTCTGGCCGGAACTTTCGGATGTTTACAGTAACTCATTCCGCCGATTGGTATTCGGGGTACTACCTAAAGAAAACCTGGCAAAAGAGACATTGGCGCGGATCGAAAGACGCTTGGTACGGGTTGAATGGAAATTATACCCTGGCATGGATTGATCGTGCCGAACGTTGATACTTTTCTAATGGTAACTAAAATCGACCGGAAAACCTGCTTTGAAATGTACCCAATATCCCGTTACGTATGCCAGAGACCCGTACCGAGGAAGAGAAGTTCTTTTATCCGGAGGTTTTCAATAGTTATATTCTGACAGTTCCTTCTAAGTCATTTAAAGGGCATGTAAAAATACTAGCATTAGAGCTCACTAAACTGACAGAAGCGCTTTCAGCTGCTTCTTTGATTTTTCTCGGTGATACTGAGACTCCCTGGCTGAACCAAGACAACAATTATAGCCCGGCAAAAAAAGCACAGGATTATTTGAAAAGTCGAAGAACAGGGAAGCGCTTTAATGGAAAAATTATGAGGAACTAGCGACGTTTATCACACATCTTTCCTGGTTGACACGCTTCAACGCCTCTCTGCCTTATTTCCACTTTATTGATCCTGGGCAAAATATCCTGGGACATATTTGAAATCCCCCATCCCAATCGGAAAAATAGTCAGCTGCATCCAGCTCTTACGAAGTAATCCAATAAGGGCCACACTTTAGCCCCAAGAGGGCCCCACCGGTCGTTTCGGCCACTTATCGGCCCTTAAACAAAACATATCTGGTTCCGCGGCCCGTTGTACCCACCTTTTAAATTAAATGCTTTTCACTCAAATCAAACAGTTCTGTAGTCGATACCAATTTCCCAAGATTATTTAATTTTTGATACTCTGCATTGGTAATGCTTCCATGTTCCTTAATATATAAGACAGCCTTTTAATTGTCGCTCATTTATATCTAATGTGTGCAAATACTCCTCAGTATAAATATCCTTCAAAAAAGTAACCATAACACCACCCCAGGATTCTTCAAATTTAGGCTCCGGCAATCCGGCCTCTTGAAAAGCAGCTAGTATTTTTTCAATACTACGTCTCCAAGACTCAATATACCCGGTACGAAAAAAAGCTTCTGCGATATGTTTGTTTCTTGGACGGGATGGATGTTTCTGCGTC
>CAZAVR010000440.1:0-835 GCA_964488435.1 uncultured Cytophagales bacterium
CTGCAATGCCTGCCAGGGCGGCAGTGATTCGCTACGTGGCACCAGAAGCATCAGGCAATGGCAATGGCCATACTGTCGCAAATGCGGCCGACTTCCAAAGTTCGTCCTTTTGGGATGATGTGAGGCAACTTCTGGGAAAAGAATCCGTAACTGTAAGATTTGCGGGCGGTGATTATGCCAAAGCCTACACCGGAGAACCGCTAATCCTAAAAAACCTGGGTAACCCGATAAATAAACTGATACTGGAAGGAGAAAAAAACAAAACTATTTTCACCGTCCCTACAGGCCACAAACGAAAGTCTGTGATGATTGAATGTCAGAACGTGTCTAATATGACGATGCGAAACTTCAATTTTACCGGAAGCGGAGAAATAGGTTATGTGTTCCGTATCACTTCAATAAAGGGAGGAAACAGTCAAAATGTATCAATTGAAGACTGCAACTGGACCGACATGAGAGGTATCATCTATGGGGCCACCGGCTGCCATAGTCCGGGCACGCAGGATATCGTCTATAAAAACTGCGTGTTCAAGCGCATTGGACTTGACAGCCATTCGCACCCCATGTACCACGCACATGGTGCGACAAGGATACAGGTAATCAACTGCCATTTTGAAGACAGTACCGGCGACTACGTCCGTTTCCGTGACCGCTGCGATTTTGGTACGGTTAAGGGATCTACCTTTGTTCGCAACGAAGGATTCCCGGTCTACCCTTTCATTTCTGTGCCACTTTTTAACGATGTGAATCCTGGAGATGAATCTTTTGCTTCTTCATTTACATTTTCCGGAAACAGCTTTACTAACGGAAAGTACGCGATTGCTTTCCACCATTA
>CAZAVR010000440.1:845-3985 GCA_964488435.1 uncultured Cytophagales bacterium
AAATTACCTGCTCACAGCTGCAGAAGGGGAACGTTTGCAAAACGGAAGCGCCGCCGATAAAAAAGCAGTTATGAAAGAAAATTTCGGGATAGATGCGAATAAAATTTCTATCTCGAAAAACAAGTACAACAATGTCGAATTTGAGGTAGGAATGGGCAGCTTTGCCCGCTACGGCGCACCGTCTAAAGGGTTTGCGGGATGGGGCGATATCAGCGGACTATTCCGCTAAGCCTGTGCATCGGTTTCTTTGATAAATGTATCAGATAAACCGATGCTATTATTTGATCAACACCTTTGATAAAAGAGGGAGATGATCCGAAAGACGGACTTGTATGGCTTCGGAATTTAAAATAGTCAGTCCACGACCTCTCTCCGTAAGCATATAATCAATTTTGTTTCTGGCACCCGTTGCTGGAAAGGTAAAAGGCTTAAGTGGATCCAGGTCGTCGAAACGACTGTACAATACCTCAAGTGGTTTACTGTCTCCGTAACTGTTCATATCCCCCAACAGGATATTGGGATAAGGACTATCTTTTAAGTAGTCGAGAATAAGGTTCGCTTGTTTGATCCTGGAAGCCTCATGCCTGTAATCAAGATGAGCGACAGATACCTGTACCTTCTTTCCCTTTTCAATTTCGACGACAGCCACGATAAAGTTTACGGTTCCCTTATCCCCGTCAATGGCTGTAGGCAAATTGTAGTTCCTCACCTCCGAAATGGAAAATCTGGATAGAATAGCTTGCCCATAGCTGCCGCCATCATAACGACGGTGCCTGCCGAAAGCATAATACAGACCATTTCTCTCAGCGATTAACTTGGCCTGATCAACCGAGCCGGAACGCTTACACAGGCTGTCCACCTCCTGCAGGCCAACGATATCCACTTTCTGTTGCCCCACAAATAACGCCATTGAATCCAGTCTGTCCGAATCCTGCTCGTTAGCACCATGATGTATGTTGTATGACATCACTGTCAGCTCCCTCTGTGCATTTGCACAAAAAGCCCCCCCAAAAAACACAGCAATCAGTAACGCGCATTTCTTGATATTAAGATCAAGTCTCCGGAATTTCATTTCATATTTCACTTCAATGTTTCGCACGAGGCTTATGGCCGGATTTTAAAAACCTTCTTCTTAGGGCTTTCCACCCGAATTAGATCTTTAAGACTATGCAGAGGAAATCATACACATAGTAACCCGGGCACTAAGCAATTATTTATTAATTGGGGGTCGCTATTGTTAACGGCAGTTCAACTTAAGCAGACTGAATGCTTCGTCTCCTCCCAGGCTGAATACGGTAACAGCAGAGTTTTCCTGCACAATACTTCTGTAATTTCTGAGTGGCATACCTAACTTCCAGGCCATGTAAAAGCGATTAACGGCATTGTGGGCTACAACAAGAATGGTTCCTGCCGGATGTTTCAAAACCATTTCATCAAAAAATTCTTCTACCCTTTTCACTACTTCTGTAGCTGTATCTCCATTTCCCCCCGCGCGATTGACCGCAGGATCCAGCGACCATTTGCGCCAAAGTTCCGGGTTCTCCGCAATGAACTTTTCTCTTGTTTTACCCTCCCACTCTCCGAATGACGCTTCAATCAGTCTATGATCGGCAGACAGCGTCGGGTGGTCTCCTGAGGCAATTCTGGCAGTAACAAAGGCGCGCTGCAACGGTGAGCTGTACACAGCATCGAAAGAGATCCCCTTTAGGAGTGTCGCCGCGCGATGTGCCTGCTGCAGTCCTTTCTCCGTAAGTGACACGTCCGATACTCCGCAGTAGCGGTTCCCGTCAGCATTCCATGTGGTTTCTCCGTGACGGAGCAAATATACAGTAAGCATAAGGTGCTTTATAATTATCAGAAAGTTAATCTATGTATCCCTTTTTTCTCCAGATCTCCAACATCTTCTGGTACCCTTCTTCATATTCAGGAACGAGCGCGTCGTCCGGCACTACTTTCTTCTCAATGCGCGTCAGGGCTTTTGATGCTTCAGTAAGGGACGAGAAAAAGGTAGTCGACGCCGCGACGATCGCCGCTCCTACCGCACCTGACACGTAAGCACATTTTACAACGGGCCTGTTGAGAACACTCGCTCTGATCCGCAGCCATACATCACTATTGCTTCCCCCGCCCGCTGTATAAACTGCTGAAACATTTTCACCTGACAGACGTTCGGTAAGTTCGTACGCGTATCTCTCGAGGTAGGCTACACCTTCCAGACCGGATGTAAAAAGTTGTGCGCGTGAAATTCCATCAGGCGAAAATCCGGCGGCTCCGGGAGATACAAATGGAAACCGTTCTCCCTTTTGTCGTAAAGGATAATGGAGATAGCCGGTAGGAATAAGGCCCGCTGCTTCTGTAGTTAAAGGAATCAGATCCTCCGAAAACTGCTCGGTAATCCAATCCGCTCCCGTATTGCTTGCTCCTCCCGGCATCCAGTATCCGTCGGGGTGCCTGTGGTTATAAAACCTGCCTGCGCTGTCTTTTAATGCATACTGTGTAACGCCCTTTATGACCAGGGTGGTGCCGATCGTCGTATTCCAGTCTCCCGGACTTGTCGCACCGGAAGCTACCTGAGACGCACATCCATCCGTCATACCTGCTGCGACCATAAGCCCCGCCGGCAATCCCAGCAACGCCGCAAGCTCAGGCAAAAGTTCCCCTATGATCTTCCCGGATGGAACTACCTCCTGGAACCAGGTTCTCTTTAATGGCAATTGCCCGAACAAGTAGTCCGGCCACGCAAGAGAAGAAACGTCAAATCCCGACTTAAGTGCATTGGTATAATCCGTTGTACGAAACTCTCCGGACAGCTTACCTGAAATATAATCCGCAGCATGGACCCAAGTCTTTATCTTTGCGGCCCGATCCGGATAATTGCGTACATACCAGACCATCTTGGACAATCCGCTTGATGCGTTAAATCCGGTATATCCCTCAGGGTGAAGTTTTTCCGCTATTTCCCGGCATATTTTTCCCTCAGCAGCAGATCGGGTATCACTATACATAAGCGCCGAATGCAGAGGGCTGTTATGCTGATCTAAGGGAATAACCGTTCCTGATGTAGAAGTAACCGAAACAGCCACTATGTTATTACGGTTTACTTTCCCCGCCTGTGAAGAAAGCAGCACCTTCAAACCATG
>CAZAVR010000441.1:0-3984 GCA_964488435.1 uncultured Cytophagales bacterium
ATCATAGTATGTCACATTCAAAGCCTCATATTCTCCCACCAGATTGAGAACGGGTATCACATTGTACATCATGAAGGCTCTTCCGCCGTACATGTGGCTGTTTTTGCTTATAACGAGATTGCTATTGCGGAAAAACATATAAGTCAGTCCCAGTCCACCTACCAGTTTGTCCGTCATCTGATAGCCGGCCATAGGTGAAAGATTAATGTTCGTAAATGTCCCGAACGCAAGGCCAAAATTCCCGCCAAATCTGATTCTCTCTGTGAATTTCAGACTTTTCAGATCCAGATCATCATGTATACTCTCTTTCTTATCGTACCGATCTTCTTCAAAAACAGGGGTCCGCGACGGTTTAGTGGTTACCGAATCTTTTCTGTAATAATCTTCTTGTGCAAAAACGCTGAAATAGCCGCTCGTCGTTAACAAAATCAATGTGAAGACAAAGAGGATTTTTTTCATAAAATGAACGAATTATAGATGCTTTTTAGTTAATTCGGCATAAAATAGAGCCGGGCATTGTTAGAACGAATGTAAGCCTTTTTTAATATGCCGCTACCCTCGTTTAACATACCCGGGAGTCCCGGGTAAACTCCGGCAGTATATCCGCTGTTTATGACGACGGCACGGAACAGTCTGTAAAATTAAGTCAGTTTGTATTATTGTAAGCATGAAATACCAGATTTCTGTTCCCGACCCTTCTTCGTTCCTCATTGAAATCACTTACACGGTGTCCGGTATTACGGCTGAATGGATAGAGTTGCAGCTTCCCTCTTGGCGGCCGGGACGGTATGAAATTCAGAATTTCGCAAAGAAAATTCAGCGGCTGTCTGTAGAAGACGCGGACGGCAGACCGGTAAGTTTTTACAAAATATCAAAGGACAGATGGAGGGTAAATACCGGACAGATGGAGGAAATCCGGGTCTTGTATAATTTCTACGCCAATACACAGGATGCCGGAAGCAGCTATGTTGACGAAGAATTATGGTACCTTAATTTTATCAACTTCTGTTTGTACACGGATGGCCGCCTGGATGAGCGTTGTGTCGTCATGCTGGATATGCCCCATGCTTTCCAGATTGCCTGCGGTATGCGGGAAACGGCTCCTAAGGTGTTGTTTGCGAAGGATTATTATCAGCTTGTGGATAGTCCGCTGTTGGCCTCTGCGGATATTCAGCATAAAACCTACCAGGTAGACGGGACACATTTTCATGTATGGATGCACGGAGCGCTTGCTCCCAACTGGAGGCGTATTCTGCGTGATTTTGAAAGGTTTTCCGCTGAACAAATACATACAATGGGGGAATTCCCGGAGGAGGACTATCATTTTATTAACCTGATTCTGCCTACTGCTTTCTATCATGGAGTGGAGCACCGGAACTCTACAATGGTTGTTCTGGGGCCGGATGATGAGGGGGAAGGCTTGTATACGGATCTGCTGGGGGTAAGTTCCCATGAATTGTTTCACGCCTGGAATGTGATCAGGATAAGGCCCCTGGAGCTACTTCCTTATGATTTTACGAGGGAGAATTATTTCTCAACCTGTTTTGTGGCCGAAGGCTGTACGACCTACTACGGGGATCTTTTTCTGAGAAGGTCGCGGGTGTTCAATGACGAAGCCTACCTTAAGGAATTGCAGGTTTATATGAAACGGCATTTTGAAAACGCGGCATCCGCTTCGCAATCACTGGTAGAGTCTTCTTTTGATCTCTGGCTCGACGGATATGAAAAGGGAATCCCCCACCGCAAAGTGTCCGTATATCAGAAAGGGGCGTTGGCTGCTTTGATTCTGGATCTGTTTTTACGTAGAAAATTTGCCCACAAGCGATCTCTCGACGATGTGATGCGGCTTTTATGGCAGCGCTATGGCCAACCTTTTATAGGATATACCCTGGAGAATTATATCGAAATCGTTCAGGAGATAGCGGAAGAAAAACTGGACTGGTATTGGGACGAATGCATATTCGGAAATATATCTCTTGAGCATCGGCTCAACGAGGTGCTATCCTTTGTCGGACTTCAGATGTCCGTTTTTAGCAACGGAAATGTACAGCTAAACCTTCATGATGACGCACGTGCCGCCATCCAGCGCGATCTTTGGCTGGCATCGCTGCAGCCTGATATAGATGAGGATGAAGAGCTTGATGAAGAGGAAACCATCTAAGCAGGTCACCCAAAGATCAGGAGCCCTATCAGGATAAATACGATAATAAAAATGTAGTAGAGCCCGTCAACGAATGGATAGGTTTGTCGGTCGAGGCGTTTGAAAATTTTGTTAAGCATTGTAACCGTAATTAAAGAGCCAGTGCAAAAGTACGGAATTTAGCGATAAGCACTGGCAGCGCTGCGGCCATTTTATATTTTCTGGTGGGCGGAGTCCGGCTTCTGATAAGTTGAATGATTACTGATGTACTCCGGAATAGATTTTTTCAATGCCTTGACCAATAGGTTGTTGTCTCCGTTTCTCAGGCCGTCCTCCAGGTCATGTAAAGTTGATGCCAGGTTGGGACAGTAAATACCCTGTGATCTGGCTTTGAGGATTTTTGGATGATAGGTAGCCAGATTTTCTTCCTTTTGTCCGAGCAGCTCTTCGTAAAGCTTTTCGCCGGGGCGCAGTCCTGTGTATTCTATCCTGATTTCTTTTCCCGGGACGGGGGCCGAGAGTCTGATCATTCTTTTGGCCAGATCGTCTATCCGCACAGGTTCTCCCATATCGAAAACAAATATTTCACCTCCTTTTCCCATTGCCTGTGCCTCGAGGACCAGGCTGCAGGCTTCGTTAATTGTCATAAAATAGCGCATGACATCCTGGTGGGTCACCGTAACCGGGCCTCCGGAAAGAATCTGCTTTTTAAACAGCGGTACCACAGAACCATTGGAATCAAGAACGTTCCCGAAACGGGTGATTATAAAATTCGTCTCTGTGGAGAGATCGTTCAGTCTCTGCACGTACATTTCCGCGAGCCGCTTCGTGGCGCCCATCACATTGGTAGGGTTAACAGCCTTGTCGGTTGATACGAGAATAAATTTGGACACACGATGGGCTAATGCCAGGTCGGCCATTAGTCTCGTGCCGAATACATTCACCCGCACCGCTTCTTGTGGGTGAATCTCCATCATAGGCACATGCTTGTAGGCTGCGGCGTGAAAGACAATCACCGGCCTGTGGGATTCAAAGGTTTCGGCCATTCGCCGGGTGTTTGTAACATCTGTAAGCAGAAAATGAAGTTCTGTTCGCTTTGCCAGCTCAGGGTAATGAAGTTTAAGGTCCATTTCCAGGTTGTACAGTCCCGATTCAGCCTGATCGACAAGAATCAGTTTGCGGGGGTAGTGCGTAAGTACCTGTGTGGTGATTTCGGATCCGATGGAGCCCGCTGCACCCGTTACCAACACTATATTATTTAAAATCTCATTACCTGCTTTACTGTTTTCAATCCGAATAGGTTCTCTTGTCAGGAGATCTTCCATCTTTATCCGGCGTAACTGGTCTCTGCCCAGTTTGCCCGCGCCGAAAATGATGTAATCCCGTTCTTTCCTGTTTTTATCCCGATGGGTAAGGGTGCTATATACTGTTTTGGCAAAGAGCCTGCCGGTTATCATCATGAACAGGCATATAAAGAATTCGATGATCAATATGGATAGGGGGAGGTACGCAAAGGATTTGTAGAAGAGTTTGGAAGGCAGCGTTAAAAGAAGTAAAGCAGCGAGGGTGCTCGTCACCACTGTTTTAAAAATAAGACCGGCATCTTCGGGGCTGGCGTGTCTCACAACGCCCCGATAGGATTGAAAGAGCCTGAAGCAGGCCAGCCTGATGAGGAGCAGCGAAAAGAGATAGTATCCGAAAATGGGTTTACCGACTACATCCGGATCGAAATCAAACCTGAGTACACAGGCGACACAGAATGAAAACACTGTGATAGTCAGGTCGATCATCAGAACCAGTCGGTGCGAAACAAAGCGCCGGTCGTAATTCTTAAGGATACGCTT
>CAZAVR010000442.1:0-3968 GCA_964488435.1 uncultured Cytophagales bacterium
GCGATGCCCAGCATTTTGGAGATCGTCTGTAATCCGGTGCCGTTACGGCGGTGGATAAGAATTTGCTTTAAAGTGCTCATTGTTATCGTGGTTCCGGCCATTGCTTTTATCAGCTGGTTATAGCTGATAAGAACCTTTCAATGGATCAAAAACTCGATAACTCTAAAAGCTGCCGGGGTCGTCAGTATGCCGGAATGGCAATGCTGACCACCCCACAAAGGGGGTCAAGATTGCCAGAATGACAGTGGTCAACATCACCGGAACAGTGGGTCACGATGATTAAGAATGGGTGGTCAAGATGCTCCGGAATTCAGGGAAGTCTACAAGTGCGTGACATCAGTAACGGACTTACCAGTACGACAGGTAATGTTTTGGAAAGGTAGCGTGCCCCCGGCCTTTACTCCAGAAGTTCCAGGGATGTGCTCCGGCCATCGTTCAATGGTTCTTTTTGCTGCTAGCATTCCGGTACCGGGACGGATAAAATACAGCCTGTATGACATTGTACTCAACCTGGCTTTGACTGTAGGATTGTCCTTCCACCCTGAACCGGGCGAACGGGTACCATCTTAAATTCGTTCGGAGCACAAAAAACTGTTCTGTTTTCCCCGGGAGTATATCCCAGCCAAAGGTAATACCGGGGTTGTATTGGTTAAATGTTTCCCGGACCTCGCCGGCGCTGTCAGTTTCCGAGAATTTCAGGTTGTCATAAGCAATATTCAGGCCGAGATAGGGAGTAAACCCGTTGTAGTCGGTCAGGAATTTATAAACTTCCAGGGCAATTGATTTTTTTTGAACCACCTGGGTGATCCCGAAGGCTTTGTGGATGAACCTCGGGTTGCGGTACGAAAGCGCGGTAATTATCCCTGCTTTGTTGAAATGATAGCCCGAAGAGAGGTCCATATAGGTTACAGAAATAGGTTTCCGGTTAAAATAAGGGCGCTTGTTCCGGTTGTACCCGGGACTGGCTGTCATAAAGGAAGTGGCGATTCCTATTCCAGCAAAAAAATCGCCCGTTTTGATGGCATCCTGTTCAGGCCGCGTAATATCACGATACTGGTTCAAGCGCCTGTTTTCCTGCTCCATGTCCTTTGAACGGGTCGTTTCAATCGCATAGGCAAAGCTGAGATATGAATTCAGCCCTGGAGTTTTGATCTGTCGGAAATCATTTGGAGCCAGCGGATATCGCCATTTCCGGGAAGGGTTGAAACCGATTCCCGCCCTTATCAGCCAGCTGTCTCCGCCATACAGTAGGCCGATCTCTGGCAGCAGCTTATTTTGTTGGTATAGGGGCTGGTCTTTACCCGGCGCGGATCTCTGCCGGAAGTTTAGGACCGCCCAGCTTATTCCGGCGTAGGGGCTGAGCCTTTTATTTTGGTAGGCCCAGGGTAATACCCTGGCGCCGGTTACCACAGACTGGCTGAGATCGAAAGGATGGTTCTTCTGCAAATTGACCTGTCCGAGCGGAATGGAAATGTAAAAATCAGCATGCCCCCAGAAGTGTATTCCCCCGATGTTCAGAAAAGGCATTACAGACGCCGGGTTTGAGATTTCTTTAACGGAATTACCGTCGGATACTTTCGATGCAAAGCCAGGAGACAGGATCCCTCCGCCCTCGAAATACGTTTTAGCGAAGTTCAGCCGGCTACGGCCTTCGGAGAGGTATTCCTGGGCATACGACGGAATAAGAATAAAAAGTGAAATAATAAGAAAATACGGCCTGTTCATCGTGCAGCTTCTGAATAACTACTGCAAAGGTCGGCCACACGCGGCAGCCGGCAGTTATCATACGGTAACTAACGCTTTTCCGACAGTTCATTCCTGATCCTGCTCAGGCTCTGCGGCGTGATGCCCAGGTAGGAGGCAATGTGCTTTTGAGGCGTACGCTGTATA
This sequence comes from uncultured Cytophagales bacterium, assembly GCA_964488435.1. Taxonomy (GTDB): domain Bacteria; phylum Bacteroidota; class Bacteroidia; order Cytophagales; family Spirosomataceae; genus JBEBSO01. The sequence goes on from CAZAVR010000442.1 coordinate 1,891, forward strand.
ATTTCCGGTTGCTCAGACTGCAGATCGACGTAACGTTCCCTTGCTGTTTTTAAGAGCAGGTCGGTTTGCTGCTGTTGCTTCTGGATAAAAAGAGCTTCGGCGGCAAAGCGGCAGATCGTATTGCCGCTGACTGAGCGGCTAAGCTTGTCGAAATTGGTTTTGGAAATCCTGAAAAGCTCTGACGGCTCGAAGGTGACTACCTCCAGCGGAGTCGGCTGCACTGTAAGGAACGACATATAGTCTCCGAAAAAGTTTCCTTCATAGCAAAGGTCTACACAGATGAAGTTATTATTTTTCCAAAGTAAAATACCGCCGCTTCCGTTCAGGATAAAGCAGAGGTATCGCTCAGTCGAGTGTGCTTTTTTGATGCTTTGGTCTTTCGCAGTCTTAACAAGCTCCCCCAGGTCGGCAAATGATTTCCACACTTCAACCGGGACATTGAAATACGGATCGAAAGCCTGCTTTATTTTTTCTGCAATGTTCAAATCAGGCTTTGTGCTGTAGCATTTTCTTTTCATTATAATTTATAATAGTTCCGCTGAACCATAATGAGAGTGATTTTTCGGACTTCCGTCATTGGATGATAGTCATCTTCTTCTGCCTTCAAGGCATCGTGATCATTAATGCTCCCACAAAGAAAAGCCTTCCGGTAGATATTGTTGTTTGGATCATCAGCTACCAGGAGGACAAACTCTCCAGAGCTCGGACTTGCTATTTTGGATGTCGCTACCGCTGCTTCCAACTGCTTGGACTTACTGATGGAATTATCTGGCCCGCTAATCGAAAAGTTCTGATCTTACTGACACGCCTTTACTTACATGCGAGGTATATAACTCATATTCTAGATCCCTAATTCGATCTGAAAAGAAGCCCCCCAGTTATTATTTTTATTTCCCATACGATATACTCCCCCACTAATTTGGTAATGCGTACTAATTTGTAATTTGAAACGATGTGCTCTGAAATATTTAGTCAAACCAATTTCCGCGACATCTATTCGGCTCTCGAAGTTCGTTATGTCCTGATGGGGAACAATACGCGTGTAACGGCCAGCAAGTTCATATCCTGTCTTCCTGTTGAGGATATATGATAATTGTTGGTTTACGCCGCTTCCCTTGTAAGCATAACTAAATCTACCTTCTTTGCTAGTAGAAAAGGGGTTGTTTGTATCTCGTTTCATGTATTCCAGTTGGTAGGCCCATCCTCTGTACTTTAAAATTAGATCTAGAAATGAAGTTTTCAATGTAATTGGAGAAGTTATGAACGTTCCTGTTTGTCCGCCAGATCTTGTTGTACGGTCATTGAAGCTATAGCCTCCCCCAATTGACAATTTCACCCTGTCTTCGTGTTCAAGATCACCCTCCAGATAATCTCCACCATTTGTAAACTCACCGAATGGCAATACCTCTCCACGCGCGGTGTATGCTAACCCGTTGTCTGTAGAATTTGACACTCTCCCCTCACCAGTACTAACTGCCCATTTAAAATGAAATGGGATTTTTCCTATCAGAAATGAATGATATAGTTTAATCCCAAAATCCCTATCAATATTGAATCGTGCATTAAGTAAGGAACGTTCAGCAAACTGGAGTTCACCTGATGAATTGACTCGCTGCCTGTTACCTGGTAACTTACTTTGCCCAAAAGATATGTAGAATCTATTATTAAAGGTATAGAAGACGGCGGCATCACGTACAATGTTAGCCAAATCAGTTGCGTCATAATCCTGATCTCCGCGAGTAAATCCCAATTGGATAGTATAGGAGAGTTTAGGAGAGTAGAGGTAGCCGTCCATACGGAGCCTGAGGCGTCTAATACGAGCTTCAATATCTCTAATCCTAAAGTCGGTGGAGCTATTTGATGTATATATCAATCGGTTTTGCATCCTGAATCGAAAATTTATATAGAATGTTGAATCGTCTCCTGTATATTGAATGCCTTTAAAGTTTTCTGTTGTTGGGCGTTCGTCATGCAAGCGTTGGCCCAATGCAGGTTGACAAATACTTAAAAAAAATAAAGTACCGAAAAATAATGAAATTTGATACTTGAAATAATATGTCCACATGCCAGAGATCGGG